>JASEGB010000008.1 GCA_030018275.1 Actinomycetota bacterium
GGGTTTGCCTGAGACAAACCATGAAAAATACGGAGCCCACCCCTTACCCGTTCGGCTTCAAGTCTGTACTCTTTGAGCATCTCATGGATAGTTTTAAGGATTTTTCTTGCCACCGCCACTTTAGCTATGTTTCTTCCCTTCCTTTTGGCAATTCTTCTGAAGTCGGAAGAAAAGGGACCGTTCTTCACTTCCTGTCTCTGAGCCACTTCAAGCAAAGCTCATCTAAGCCAAGGGGAACCCTCTTTGGTTATTGGTCCTCTCTTTATTCTCTCTCAGGAGGATTTTTCCCAAGGGACGATTCCGGCATAGGAGAAAAGCCTCTTGGCATTCCTAAAGCGCAAGACATCTCCAATCTCTTTCCAAGAAATCATCTATCCCCGAAGGAGTAGATGGAATTTTTCCCTGGAAAACCACTTCATCCTCCTCTCCTTTTACGGTAAAATATGAGTGTTTCTTGTGTTGGTCTAAACCAACATATAACATGACTGCCTCCTTTCCTTGTTTTTCCTCCTTTATATCAGGAGGTTTGAAAGGGGGCTAGTCTTTTCATGACATCACCTTACATCAGGGAAGTAATTTGATGTGGTGTAGAGGCCAATAAATGAGAAAAGCCTCACCCACCAGGTATTTCTCATGCATGGGACCGAACATCCGGCTATCCATACTATTTGCTCTATTATCTCCCATTACAAAGACATTATCCTTGGGCATTTTCACGGGACCATAATTGCTGTAATCCCCACTTGATGCGGCATAAGGCTCCTCAAGGACTTTCCCATCGATGAAAACCTGACCCTTTCTGATTTCTATGATCTCACCTTCAGTGGCGATGATTCTCTTGATGAAATCCTTATGGATATCATGGGGAGGTTCAAAGACCACGATTTCTCCGAGTTCGGGTTCCTTGAATCGATAGATAAATTTATTCACCAATACTCGATCCCCGGGATAAAGTGTGGGTTCCATGGAACCAGAGGGTATATAAAAGGGCTGGACAATGAATGTTCTAATGAGCCAGGCTACGATAATGGCGGTGATTATTAAAATGGGGAGTTCCCTTAAAAATGCCAAAAATGAGTCTCTCTTCGACCCTGTCTCCTCCCCTACGTAAGCTTCCCTTTCGACCCTTGATTTTTCTTCTTCCCCTTCATCGTAGTTTATGAACAATTTATTCTCACCGAAACCCGTTATCTTCTTTCCTTGACGCGTGTCGCCTTTCCAACTCTCTTTCTAAGGTAATAAAGCTTGGATCTACGAACTCTACCTCGGCTGACGACCTCTATCTTGGCAATCATTGGAGAATGTAGAGGAAAGGTTTTTTCAACACCAATTCCAAAGGAGATTTTCCTCACCGTAAAGGTCTCCCTAAGCCCACCGCCCCGCCTTTGTATTACTATTCCTTGGAATACCTGCGTGCGCTCTCGGCTACCTTCTATAACCCTATAATGGACCTTGACCGTATCGCCGGCTCTAAACTCCGGTAAATCCTTCCGAATCTGTTCTTTTTCGATGGTTTCTATGAGATCCATGGTTTCTCCCTCCGAGTAAACAGCGTCATTATAGCATATCTTCGAATCGGGAAAAAGCGCTTATATTTCAAGTTGCGCCTTGATTTCCTGGAGTAATTTCTTATCTTCCTCACTCAAGATCGCATTTTTTAGCAAATCCGGGCGTCTTCGCAGGGTGCGTTCCAAGGATTTTTTCCTCCGCCATTTTGTAATCTCCATATGGTTTCCGCTTAAAAGGACCTCTGGCACGGACCAACCCTTGTAATCCCTTGGTCTGGTATATTGTGGATATTCGAGCAAACCACGGGAGAAGGTTTCCTCAGCAAGAGAGCATTCATCCCCCAAAACCCCGGGTATAAGGCGAGTTACTGCGTCTATCAAGACCATTGCTGGAAGCTCTCCCCCACCCAGCACGTAATCTCCAATTGAGATTTCATCGGTTGCCAGATGCTCATGCACTCTTTCGTCGATCCCCTCATATCTTCCACATAGCAATATGAGCTGTTTCTCTCCGACTAGTTCACCAGCGAGATGCTGATTGAAAATTTTGCCTTGAGGGGTAAAAAGGATAACTCGAGCGATTTTCGGCAGGTCTTCTAGAGTGCATTGCGCGATAGATAGAACAGCTTCAAAGAAGGGTTCGGGCTTCATGATCATCCCTGGTCCACCGCCATAGGGGGTATCGTCAACCTGCCGGTGTTTATCAGGAGTATAATCTCGTAAATCATGAATGACTATTTGAATTAAGTTTTTTTCTCGGGCGATGCGCACCATACCGCATTTCAGGAGCGACTCAAACATCTCGGGAAATATCGTTAGAACATCAATTCTCATGTCATCTCACCAGTCCCCACTATTTTATTCGAGAAGTCCAGGCAGGGGTTTGATTATCATTTTTCCCTGGTTTAGATCGATTTTCTTCACTACATCTTTAATCGCCGGTATCAAAATCTCTTTGGCGCCTTTGCCGGTGGGACTTACGACATATACGTCATTTGCCTCGGTTCTTAAGATTTCCGTAATGGTTCCCAGAGATTCACCCTCTTCGGTCAGTACCTCAAGACCAATTATCTGGTGAAACCAATAAGCACCCTTAGGAAGGAGGGATTCTGCCTCCTCCAATGGAACTCGGAGAAAGCAACCCTTCAATTGCTCCGCTTTGCCACGGTTATCGATTCCCTTGAATTTTATGGTTATACCCCGACCTTCAAATTTTACATTTTCTATCGTCAACTGCTCTTTGTAGAGGAGTGGCGGGGTTATATGAACGCTTAAGCCCCGTTTAAATCTCGATGGGAAATCGGTGAGGGATTTTATTTTAACCTCGCCCTCTGTGCCTCGTGGATGCATGATTTGCGCTATTGTTAAAAATTTTGGTTTCATTGAAAATCCTTTAAAGGGAAAACGGGCTGACCCTATTCGTGTCAGCCCACTATTTGTCGGACATGTAAATGTCCATGGCAAAACGCCAGTTAATCTATGATCTCAACGATTGCCTTCTTCCCTTCCTTCACGGCGGCGGCTTTGACGACTGTTCGAAGTGCCTTGGCGATACGTCCCTGTTTTCCAATGACCTTGCCCACATCTTCGGGAGCTACATGGAGCTGTAAAATTACCGATCTTTCCCCCTCCACAACGCTTACATTTACCTCCTCTGGTTTGTCTACAAGAGCTTGGGCAAGAACCTCTAACAACTCTTTCACGATGTCACCTCCTGATTCTTTTTACCCGAAGGTAGGTATTTATCTTTGTGAGTTTCAAACTCCTCTCGAATACCCGTTATTTCGAGCAACCGCTCTACGGCTTCTGAGGGTTGAGCCCCTTGAGCAAGCCACTTCAGTGCTTTTTCCTTTTCTATTTCAATAAAAGAGGGTTCAGTCTTGGGATTATACCGCCCAATGATCTCAATAATCCTGCCATTTCTGCGCATCCTTGAATCTGCAACCACTATCCTATAAAGGGGTCTTTTCTTGGCTCCTACTCTACTCAATCTTATTCTAACTGCCAATATATCACCTCCACCTTTGCTGATTTGCTCATAAGATTAAAATTTCAACAATTACTACCCAGCAAACCAACTAACTAGCTAACAAGCCAACCGGCTAACTTTAACTGAGGAAGATTTTTCGTCCTAGCCTCATCCCTTGAAAACTATCGAATTGTTTCATGAGTTTTTTAATTTGGTGAAAGCGCCTTAAAAGCCGATTTACCTCCTGGGTGGTACTTCCACTGCCTCTCGCTATCCTTAAGCGCCGGCTTCCATCGATGATATTAGGATTCCTTCTTTCCTCGGGGGTCATTGACTGAATTATAGCTTGTAACCGGGTGAGCTCATCATCGCTTATCTGCAAATTCTTCGGAGCCGGCAATCCAGATATACCTGGCAGCATCCCTAAAATCTGATTTAGGGGTCCCATCTTTTTAAGTTGTTGCATTTGATTGAGAAAATCTTCCAAGGTAAATTGACCCTTTCTTAATTTTTCCTCTAAAACTTGCGCTTTACGGGCATCTACAGCTGCCTCTGCTTTCTCAATAAGGGTCAGTATGTCACCCATCCCCAATATTCTGGAGGCCATGCGGTCGGGATGAAAGAGCTCAAGGCAATTCAATCTTTCGCCCACGCTGACGAGTTTGATTGGCTTATTGGTGACCGTTTTAATGGATAGAGCTGCTCCCCCACGAGCATCGCCATCCAATTTCGTCAATATGACTCCATCGAAATCTATTTTTTCTTTGAAAGCAAGAGCCAGATTCACAGCATCTTGACCAGTCATCGCATCTACAACGAGAAGAATTTGATGTGGATGAATCTCCTCCCTCAACTTCCTCAATTCTTCCATCATCGTTTCATTGATATGTAAGCGTCCGGCGGTATCCAAAATGACAACGTCGTAACCATTGAGGATAGCTTCCTTGATCCCATGCTTGGCTATTTCCAAAGGCGGTGTCCTTAAATCCATGAAAAATACGGGTGTTTTGAGTTCTTCACCGAGGGTCTTGAGTTGGGCTACCGCAGCTGGTCTGTAAATATCCGTGGTGATCATAAACGCTCTCTTGCCCAGGGATTTTAAATAGTAGGCCAATTTTGCTGTTGCTGAAGTCTTCCCCGATCCCTGAAGCCCCACGAGCATGAAGATTGTGGGAGGTTTTGGGGCGAAGACCAGCTTACTGGGTGTGAGTCCCATGAGCTTTGTCAATTCTTCGTACACGATCTTTACAACCTGCTGCCCAGGGGTCAAGCTTTCAAAGACCTCACTTCCCACGGCCCGCTCTCTAACCGCTAGGACGAAGTTTTTCACCACTTTAAAATTGACATCTGCTTCAAGAAGAGCGAGGCGGACCTCGCGAAGAGCATCGTCGACATCTCTCTCGCTTAATCTTCCACGAGATCTTAGCTTGGCAAATATGGTTTGTAATCTGGTAGATAGATTTTCAAACATTTCTGCCTCCTGATACCTACAAGCTACCGACCATATTATAGAAGCGGAAGGTAGGTGTCAAGCAAGGGTGCAGCCAAAAAGCTTATATCACAAGAGGGAGTTTATGGTAATATCCAATTTAGGGTGTTTGTAAAGTGAAAATGTCTCGGAAAATAGTTGTGAGTATAATCCTCCCATTGATCTTTAGTTTAATGGGTTGTGGAGGAAAATCCATATCCAGCAAATATGGTAAGCCAAAGATTATTACCTCGGTATCTTATACCTTAAATTATCTAGAAGCTCGGGGAACACCTTTTCTGATACTGGATAATGCCGGGAATATATACGTTGCCGAAGGAGATTTCGCGGTGAGAAAATTCAATCCCAAAGGGAAACTACTTTTGAAGATAGTTCCTCGAAAGAAACTCGCCATCGTACCAGAGACCGATTCGAATGAGGTAAAATATTCCGCCTATCGCATCTGGGGATGTTGTGTCGATGAGCGGGAAAATATTTATATGGGGGTGAGCAAGACGCTGGTTTCTGAATCGAATAAGCCCCTCTCTGCCAGTATAGAAATTCAGAAGTTTGACAGACAAGGAAAATTCCTGGGGAGAATCCATCCTTTAACTGAAGAACAAGCCCTGGGGGTGATCGGAAATCCAATATTATATTTTTCTCACAATAATTTAGCATACAAAAATGGGAGCATAATCACCTCATCTATATCTCAATCTTCTTTAACGGTACAAATTCTCAACAGGAAAGGGGAGCTTAAAAAGGTAAAAACCCTCTCCCTTTCCAAGGAGGAATACCCTATAGCCTGGGTTGTTCATGGGAATGATGTTTACCTCATTTTTTTGGATGGTAAGAAAGAATCATTGAAAATGGTGGACATTTTCACTCAAAAAACTACACTCTCAGAATCCTGGAAGTCCCTGGGACTTACCGGTATCTGCCTTGGGATGGACAGGGAGCGTAGCCTATACTTTGCCGGAACAAAATCGGTTGCTTCAAAATCCAAGACCATTTACTTGGCGAAAATTACTCGCAAGGGTAAAAATCTTCTTATCCCACTTTCTTCCTCACCCAAAGACACTATTTTGGAATCCGGTCTGGTGAGACCAAACGGGGATGTTTATATCCTCTGGTCCAAAATCTCAAAGATTCAAGCTAGAGGCCATTTTTTTGTTACAGCGTGCATGAACCAATGATCCCATAGATTCTCATTTTCTCTCCCTATTTCTTATCCGCCAAGGTAAACTCCGTTTCTATCCATTAGTAGGTAAACCTGTATTATTAAATGTCAAAAGTGTCAACCTAAATCGTTAATAGTTCAAGGTAACCTTCATAAGTGGATTCTGGAAATTATTATCCTTACAATCTTTTATCCAGTATAAAGTATTAATCGATTGCAAACGATAATAAAGTTGGAATTTAATTTCAAAATCAAGGGAGAAAGAATGAAGTATTCTCACGAGCTTTTTCACGAAGCACTAACGGAGTTATTTAAGCAGTGCGGAGTCAGCCTGAGGAAGTTTGCGCGCAGGTGCAAAGTTGATTATACCTATTTGAGTAAATTAAAAAGAGGCAGGATGCCTGCACCTTCAGACGAGGTTATCAGAAGAATCGCCGCTGGTTTTGGAATCTCACCCGATTATTTCATGGAATATCGGGTTCGAAAAGTTTCCCGATATCTGATGTTAAAACCCAATTTGACAACGGCTTTGTATAGGCTCGCAAATCTGCCCATCGAGGTCCAAAAGAAAATTGAGAGCAAAATCATTAGGGCACTTGAGAAAGATTTCCTAAACGTTCCTGGATAAAAGGGCTTCAACGAACTCGTTGGCATCAAATTCACACAAATCTTCGAGCCTTTCTCCCACTCCGATGAGCTTTATGGGTATTCTAAGCTCATCAGCAATGGCGACCACTATGCCACCCTTAGCTGTGCCATCCAATTTGGTGAGGATTATTCCATCGATTTTGAGAGCTTCATCGAACAATCTGGCTTGAGCGATTCCATTCTGACCGGTTGTAGCGTCTATGACCAGTAAAGTTCTTATATTAGCCTCGGACGCCTCTCTCGCCGCTATGCGCTTGATCTTCTTCAGTTCTTCCATTAAATTCACATAGGTATGCAATCTACCTGCGGTATCGATTAAAAGAACGTTAACTCCCCTGGCTTGTGAGGCGTGGATGGAATCGTAGACCACAGCTGCTGGGTCGGATCCTTTCTGGTGTTTTAGAACGGGAGCTCTAACTCTCTCCCCCCATATTTCCAGTTGCTCAATGGCGGCTGCTCTAAAAGTATCCGCGGCGGCGAGGAGGACTTTTAAACCTCCTTTCATAGCTCGATGAGCGATTTTGGCTATAGCAGTTGTCTTGCCCACACCATTGACCCCAACGATTATTAAGACATTGAGTTTATTTGCCAGGAAAAGGGGCTCTTTGGAGTCACCAAGAATGCGGATGAGTTCTTCTTTAAGTAGTCCAAGGATTTGGAGAGGATCTTGGATCCTTTCGATCTCAACGCGTTCTCGAAGGTCCTGGACTATTTTAAGGGTGGCCTTGATGCCGACATCCGCTTGAATCAAAACTTCTTCGATATCATCCCATACCTTTTCGCCGGGTATTATTGCTCTCGAAAAAATATCGAAAAGTTGGTCGGTTAGTTTTTCCCGACTCCTTCTTAAACCAGTTTTTAACCTTTTAAGCCAACCCTTTGATGAGTCGCTCAGTTTAAGTTCTCCCCGCTTTTTCATACGCTACTTCCTCTTCCGGTTTAAATTTCTGTGAAATGAGTTTGGATATCCCATCAGCCTGCATGGAAACACCGTAGATTGCATCAGCTATTTCCATGGTTCGCCCTTGATGGGTGATGATGAGGAATTGGACCTTACCCCTAAGCTTGCTTACAAGGGCGATAAAGCGCTGTAGATTTACGTCATCCAGAGTGGCTTCGACTTCATCGAGTACATAAAAGGGGCTGGGATGCGTATGATAAATTGCAAACAGAAACGCCAAAGCCACAAGAGCAGTTTCTCCCCCTGATAATAATGATAATTTCTGCAATCTTTTTCCACCGGGTTGAGCTTCAATATCGATGCCCGTATTCAGTACATCATCTCTGTCAGTTAAGGTGAGTTCACCCTTTCCACCTGGAAATAAATAGGAGAAGATTGATTGGAAATTTAGGTTAACTTCCTCGAAGGTCTCGAGGATTCTATCCTCGATTTTTTTGTCAATGGCTCTAATGACCTTCCCCAAAGCTCGCTTGCTTTCTAAAAGGTCATTGATTTGGGTATTAAGAAACTTTTGCCTTTCTTCCAAGGCGGCAAAATCTTTCAAGGCTATGGGGTTGACTGGCCCCAATTTAGCGATTTCCTCTTTTAGCTTTTGAATTTGAAATTCATAGGTTCTTTTGGAACCCCTTGGGCTATCTTTAAGGGCTTTTTCAAGGGAAACACCATATTCCCTCACGATCTTTTCGACCAAGGTTTTGACTTCGAGCTCCAGTTGAGCCTGGGAAACTTCGAGATGATGTACATTTTCCCGTAGTTGTTCTATTTGTCCGTCCAAGAAGCCCGCTTTGGTTTGGGATTCCTTGATGGATTTTCGAATCCCCCTTGAAACATTTTCTTCATCAGTGGCTATGTTCTCTAGTTTGGAATCCCACTGCTCAATTTCACTTACCAGCTGACAAAAAAGATTGTGGAGGGGTTGAATTCGCGTTCTTAAATGCTCTAGTGATCGAGCGATTCCATATTCTGATTTTAGAAGATCTTCAACCTCATTTAACTCTCTCTTGGCTGTAACCAGTTGTTTCTCTGTATAAACTCTTCGCTCTTCCAGGGAAGCAAGTTCAGCTTGGCATTGGGTAATCTCTTTACGGATTTTATCTCCTTCCTCTGAGGAAAGACCTTTTTCCTTTTCAAGGACCTGCATTTTATAGTCTAAAATGGTGATTTCTTCCTCAAGAGATGCAATTTCGTCCTTCAGCTTTTTTTGGGGCTTGTCTCCGATGGCGGTGGCACGTCTGGGAAGATTCTCCAAAACTTTAAGGAAATTTTCCTGGATCGTTTCCTGTTCATCTTGGATTTTTTCGAGTTTTGCCTTTACATCCTGACATAATTGGGTCAAATCTCTTAAAGATCCTCTTCCCTCAAGTTTTTGTGATAAATCCAGCAAATTTTGTTGGCAGAGTGCCAATTTTTTGGCTTGTTTCCTTAAACTGGAAAGGACTTTGGCCAAAGTGCGTTCCAATGCAATCCATGTCGCTTCCTCTTCCCATATTCTTTTTTTCTGTGCGAGCTTTGATTGTTTTGAATAGATTGCCTGCTCAATTTGCTCAATTTTCTCCTCAATCTTTTTCCTATTTGTTCCAAGGGTTTCCATCCTTTGGTGAAGTTCGGAAAGATAGGTGTGAATTCGCTTGAGCTCCGTATCGGTAACAAACCTCTCCTCTTTTAGCTGGGCTATCTCCCTTTCTCTTTGGTCTTTTCTCTTTTCAAGCTGATGAATTTTCTGTCGAAATTCACTCAAACGTTCGATTAAATTCTTGCCCTTCTCTTCGAGAAGGAGAAGCCTACTATTTAACCGCTCGTAGATTCCTTGTAGATGGCGGCGTTGCTCTCCAATATCACTGACCTGGATACCTTTCTCCTCCAAGCTATTGTGCAGCCACTCCAGTTTTCTTTTCTCCGATGTGAGTTCCTCTCTTAAGGCATCGATCTTAGAACTGAAATTTTCCTTCTTTATTTTGAGATCATTCCATTTGGATTGAAGCTCCTGAAGCTTCATGATGCAAAGTTCAACCTCAAGATCCCTTAACTGCTTTGAAAGCTTTTCATGAGTCTGAGCTCGATTTGCCTGAACTTTTAATGGTTTTAGTTGACGATTGACCTCTTGTAATACATCTTTTATTCGAACCAGATTGTGATCCATGGAAACTAGCTTCCGTAGGGCTCTTTCCTTACGCTTTTTATGTCTCAAGACTCCCGCAGCTTCTTCAAGGAGTATCCTCCTTTCATCGGATTTACTGGTCAAGATCTCCTCGAGTTTGCCTTGACCGACGATTGAACAATCCTTATTCAAACCGCTTTCTGAGAGGAGATCTTGAATGTCCACAAGGCGGCAGGGTGAATCATTTATGAGGTATTCACTCTCCCCTGAACGCAATATTCTTCGAGTGATGACGACTTCGGAGAATTCAACGGGGAGGAAACCATCGGAATTATCGAGATAGAGGGAAACTTCCGCTAAACCCAGAGCTGGTCTTAAGCGACTCCCTGCAAATATTATATCCTCCATGGAGGAACCCCGAAGTGCTCGGGGATTTTGTTCACCCAATACCCAGAGGATGGCATCGGTTATATTACTCTTACCGCTGCCATTGGGTCCGACAATAATAGTTACCCCTGGCTCGAATTTAAAGAGTGTCTTATCGGCGAAGGATTTAAATCCGCGAAGAGTAAGAGATTTAAGATACAAAACTACCTCCTGGCTTCAACTCAAAGGTATTCTACCATAGATAAATCTTGCGATAAATCATCCCTGTTCATACGCTTAAAAGGTGTTATAGCTGCTAAAATGGTGGAAAAATTTTTTCCTCCTTATCAGCTGCGGGTTTAAAATTTTTTTCAAAAAGGTGTTTCGCCAAAGGGGAGAAATGTGATAAATTGGTTTCTGGTTTGGGTCTAGAATACAACCGCCTGCCCCGCCTAAAGGAGGTTGTATGCTGAGGGAGAGACCTCTTGCTTTAGTTCTGGCATTTGTCGTTGCACTACTTTTACCACTAAGTGTAGCTAACCCCACCGCCTCTAATCCATTAAGCAATGCAGAATTAGAAATTCAAAGGCAACAAACACGGATCTCATCATTAGAGGGGCAAGAGAAGAGTATCCTCATCGAATTAGTAGCCATCGATACCAGTCTAGAGCGCAATGAGGAAGAACTTGAATCCCTCAGCGCGAAACTTTCGACTACCCGAGATAGACTCCTCCAACTAGAGGGCGAGTGGCAGCGAACAAATGAAAAACTTCGTGAGAAAACCGAGATACTCAATGAGAGGATCAAGAATATTTATATCAATGGAGAAGTAAGTCCTGCCCAATTCCTCTTTAATTCAAATGATTTTTATACCCTTCTTAAGATTCTAACCTATATGCAAATCATTGCCGCAAACGATGCGGAATTGGTTAGATCTGTAAGCCAGGAAAAGGAACGTCTTGAATATCTCAAAGATGAGATCGAAGGGAAGTGTGAATATCTTACCCATTTAAAATCCGAGTACGAATCAAGGCGAGAGTTGCTATCTCAAAAACTTAAGGAGAAAAGAAATTTTCTAGATAAAATACGGCGGGAGAAGAGATTAAGCTACGGGAAATTAAGGATACTTAAAACTAGGACCTCTTTGATCAGAAGCAGGATGCATCAACTACAACCTCCGAGTAGAGGCATCGAGGCAAGGAGCCTTAGGATGCTGGCAACTGCATACTGTCCCTGCAAGATTTGTACGGGCTCTGGAAATGGAAGAACAGCCACGGGTATGCTCGCCGGATACGGCGTTGTCGCTGTTGACCCCCGTGTCATTCCCCTCGGCACTAAGCTTTATATCTCAGGTTACGGGGAGGCGATAGCGGGCGATGTTGGCAGATCCATCAAAGGTTATAGGATTGATCTATGTTTCAACACCCACGCTGAGGCTGCAAGATTCGGAAAACGCTGGGTTACCGTGGAAATAAGGGATTAATCGTTATTTTCTCCTCGTAGTGTTTCTAAAGCCTCTTGGGCTGCTCTTTGTTCTGCCTTTTTCTTACTCCGACCCATTCCTTTGCCTAATATCTTGCCTTGAACCAGAACTTCTACATGAAAAATTCTTTCGTGAACGGGCCCTTCTTCACGGGTAATTTGGTATTCGGGCACTGCCCCTAGCTTCTCCATGGTGTATTCTTGGAGAGTCGTTTTAAAATCCGAGAATTCCTTTAAGGTTTGCTCAAAGATTATATCCTTGAAATTTTTGAGAATGAATTCTCTAACTGCGCTTAAACTTTGATCAAGGTATATAGCTCCCAATACGGCTTCAAAACAATCTGCAAGGATGGATGTCCTTTCTCTCCCTCCAGTGAGTTCGGCTCCTTTGCCCATAAAAATAAATTCACCCAAGCCTATCCCTTGAGCCACTTTAGCCAAAACTTCAGAGTTAACCAAGTTTGCCCTGAATTTTGCCAATTCTCCCTCATTAAATCCGGGGAAGCGGTAGAAGATAAAATCCGTGATCACGAAATTAAGGATGGCATCGCCTAAGAACTCAATTCTTTCGTAAACTTCCCTTGCGTCCATGCCCATTTCAAAGGCGAAAGAACTATGAGTTAAAGCCCGTTTGAGTAAGTTCTTATTGGAGAAGGTGATGCCGAGATGCTTCTCCGCTTTTGCGATCCTATCTTTTTCCTCGATCTGCAGAACATCTCACAACCTTTCTATTGGAATCTTGTTATAACCAGTGTAGCATTATGTCCACCAAATCCAAGAGAGTTAGACATGGCTACGGAAACAGTCCTTTCTATGGCTACATTGGGAACGTAATTTAAATCGCAGAGGGGATCGGGATTTTCCAGATTTATGGTGGGAGGAACAATCCCAGTTTCGATGGACATGGCACAGGCGATCAGTTCTATAGCGCCCGCTGCTCCCAAAAGATGTCCTGTCATCGATTTTGTTGAGCTCACCACGAGTTCATAGGCGTGCTTTCCAAATACCTTTTTTATGGCCATAGTTTCAAATTCATCATTATAAGGGGTGGAAGTTCCGTGTGCATTTATGTAATCCACTTGTTTGGGGGAAAGACTAGCCTCGTCTAGGGCCATCTGCATTGCTCGAGCCGCTCCTTCTCCGGTTGGAGATGGTGCAGTGATGTGATAAGCATCCCCCGTTAGACCATATCCAACGACCTCTGCATAGATGTGTGCACCTCGGGATCGAGCACTTTCCAAGGTTTCAAGAATAACGATGCCCGCACCTTCGGACATGACGAATCCGTCTCGCTCGGCATCAAAGGGTCTGCTGGCACGCGTGGGTTCGTCATTGCGTCTCGATAACGCTCTGCAGGCGCAGAAACCAGAAACACCAAGAGGGGTGATACTAGCCTCTGAGCCTCCAGCGATGCAGATATCGGCGATTCCCCTTTTGATCATTTCGAAGGCATCGCCAATGGTATGGGTGCTTGTGGCACAAGCGGTAACCACGCAGGTATTTGGACCCTTGGCTCCGAAGAAGATGGAAACCTGCCCCACAGCTAAATCACAGATCATCATGGGGATAAGATATGGGCTCACTCTGCGTGGTCCCTTTTCTAACAGGATTTTGTGTTGTTCCTCGAGGGTTCCCAGTCCCCCAATTCCAGAACCGATTACGACACCCACCCGCTCGGCTATGGATGGAGTAATCTTGAGTTTTGCATCGTCCAAAGCAAGTTTAGTGGCGGCGATGGCGAATTGGGTGAAGCGATCCATGCGTTTTGCCTCTTTGGGTTCCATGAAATCGCAGGGATCAAAATTTCGTATCTCTCCTGCTATACGGGTGGGATACTCACTGGCATCGAAGTGAGTGATTTCAGAGATACCCGATTTACCCATCACCAAAGATTGCCAGTAAGCTTCCTTACCAATTCCAATTGGAGTCACCGGTCCAAGACCCGTGATTACGACCCTTCTCTGCACTTTACACCACCCTCAAGGTCGCCTCTTTAAATTCCCTCGATTAGATTTTTTATAATTTCCCCGACGGGTAAAATCTCCTTTACTTCTCCCACTCGCTCGCCGCAGAAGACCAAACCCCTCCTCATATCACCCCGCTGTGCTCTCACCAAGGCTTCGATGATGCAATAGTTCTTTTTGCAATGTTTAAGACATTTCACACATCTTTTATAATCGACCGGTTTGGGGACTTTCCCAACGAAAAGAGCTTTAGTGAAGGAAGTTAGAAGAGCTCTCCCGGGCATGCCCACCGGGCTTTCGATGATTACGACATCTTCTGGTTTCCGAATCCTTCGGCCAATTTAGCAACCCTTTCTGAGGATACAATGGGGACGAAGGGTATGTTGGCATTGTGACACCATTTAAAAGCATCACGGGAAAAGCCTGCTCCTGATATGATTAAATCGACTTTTTCTCGAATGGCAGTCCGAACAAGTTCAGCAAACTCTCCCAGCGCCACCATGATATTTACTCCGATAATTCCATCAGTCAGTTTTCGAGCACGACGAATATGTTCAACGAGTTCAGGAGAGTGTAACCCGAACCAGCAATAATTCCAACTCCCCCCTCATTAGCCACAGCTGCAGCCAAAGGGGCAAGGGAGATTCTAACCACCATGCCTCCCTGTATAATTGGCAGTGAAGTCTGCCATTCTCCGATTTTCAATTTGGGCAACTCCACAAGGTATTCCCCCAATAAAAACAATTTTGCTGTTTAAGTAGATTCGCAGCTACCCAGCGAGCTTATTTTCAATGTAATCCACCACATCTTTCACCGTGGTGATTCGCTCTGCATCTTCGTCTGATATTTCGATGCCGAACTCCTCCTCCAGGGCCATAATCAACTCCACAATGTCTAGGGAATCAGCGTCCAAATCATCGACGAACGAGGTCTCTGGCGCCAACTTATTTTCATCCACAGTCAGCTTCTCTGCGATGATATCCTTCACCTTGTCATAGATCTCATCGCTCATTTTCATTTCTCCTCCTTTTCGATTAATTTCCACTTTAAAGTGATATATACATTAATTACATTAGCATTCCTCCATCTACCTGAATTACCTGTCCCGTGATATAGCTGGCTTCATCAGAGACTAAAAAGGCGATGAGGTTTGCGACTTCCTCCGGTCGACCCAATCTTCCCAGAGGAATCTGTCCAATTATCCGTTCTCTTATTTCATCCGAGAGCCTTCGGGTCATATCTGTTTCGATGAATCCTGGGGCTATGGCATTAACTCGAATTCCCCGTGAGGCTAGTTCTTTAGCCACCGTTTTGGTCAGTCCAATGACCCCAGCTTTGGAGGCTGAATAGTTGACTTGCCCCGCATTTCCAGCGATTCCCACAACAGAGGCAATATTTACTATGGTTCCCCGGCGTTGCTTCAACATATATTTTGCCGCCGCCTGTGTGCAATTGAAGGTACCCTTAAGATTGACAGCCAAAACGGCATCCCATTCTTCTTCCTTCATTCGAATGAGAAGATTATCCCGGGTAATTCCAGCGTTGTTGACTAAAATATCGATTCCACCGAAGATTTTGACCGTTTCCTCGATAAGTTTTCTTGCTTCCTCAAGGATGGAGACATTTGCCTCAATGAATGTGGCTTTTCTTCCGAGCTTTTCGATCTCTTGAATGAGCTCATTCGCTTCCTTGCCGGTTATATCGTTGACAACGATGTGAGCTCCGAGCTTCGCCAATTTTAAACAAGTTATCCGTCCAATTCCCCTTGCACTCCCGGTGACCAGGGCCACTCTATCTTGCAAATCAAACATTTCACACCCCCAAATTTATTATCTAGGTTAGAGCTTGTATGGTTTGACGAAAAGATTCAGCGTCTTCAACATTTAAAATCTTGACCGAAGGAGCAGCTCTTTTAACTAGTCCGGAAAGAACTTTGCCTGGTCCTACTTCGATGAAGACATCGATTCCCACTTTGAGCATTTGCAGAATGGATTGCTCCCAGAGTACCGAACCGGTAATTTGTTTGCGCAATGCATCTTTCAACTCTTCACCCTCTGTGGAAAGTCTTGCCGTGTAATTGGAGACCACTGGTATTTTAGCATCTTTAAAGGAAATAGCATCCAGGTGGTTAGCGAATCGTCTTTCCGCTTTCTTCATTAAGGGGGAGTGAAATCCCCCGCCTACCTCTAGTTCCACAACGCGTTTGGCTCCAGCTTCTTTAAACAACTTGGCTGCCCGTTCGACCATCTGTTTTTCTCCTGAGATTACTACTTGACCGGGGCAGTTATAATTGGCGATGTTAATAATCCCATTGCTTCTCAGAGAGCCCACGATATCTGCGGCGAATGTCGAATCCATGCCCAATACCGCAAGCATCTTTCCCGGTAATTCTCTCGAAGCTTCTTCCATAAGTTCAGCTCGCTTGGCAACGAGCTTTAGGGCCTCCGAAAAATCCAATACCCCCGCGGCTACCAACGCGGAGTACTCGCCGAGGCTATGGCCCGCAACGATATCGGGTTTAATACCCTCTTTGTTCAAGAGAAACCAGCAAATGAAATTAATGATGAATACAGCGGGTTGCGTATTTACGGTTTCTACTAATTTTTGTCTTGGGCCATGAAAGCATAGGAGGGAAAGATCTCTTCCGAGAATTTTCTCTGCCTCTTTGAAGAACTGGGCCACTTTTGGAAAAGCGACTAAAGCCCTTCCCATCCCAACATATTGAGATCCTTGTCCGGGAAAGATAAAGGCAATTTTCCGAATCGAATTCTCCCCCATCTTTTGAATTAATTTGTATTATTCACAAGACGGATTAACGCTATGGTGGGGGTGAAGTGCTCCGAAAACACCCGAAGAGGCACTGTCGTGCCCACGGAGCAGGCGCAGTATGGCCGTTTACCCCGTTAGCGAGTGAAACGAGCTTTACTATTTCAAGTTTTATTTACCTTAACATTCGCTTAATTCGGTTAAAACCCGACGGGCCTCCGTGACGATATCGCTTATGATCTCTCGAGCGCTTTTAATTTCATGTATCAATCCAGCACATTGACCAGCCATTACACTTCCCCATTCTACATCGCCTTCGCGCATGGCCAATCGGAGCTTGCCCACCCCCATTTTCTCTAAATCCTCACCACGACCCTCCGCATCCATCTTTTGAAACTGCTTAGCCAGCTTATTTTTGAGTACCCGCACAGGATGTCCTGTGGAATATCCAGTAACCACTGTATCTCTGTTCCTGGCTTTGACCACTTTCCCCTTGACGTTTGGATGAATGATACACTCTTCAGCACACATAAACCTTGTTCCCATCTGAACACCCTTAGCGCCCAGGGCAAGGGCAGCAGCCAATCCTCTTCCATCTGCGATTCCGCCGGCTGCAATGACTGGGATGTTTACCACATCCACAACCTGCGGTACCAATACCATAGTGGTTAAATCTCCGATATGTCCCCCTGCCTCCATTCCTTCAGCAATTATCGCATCGGCTCCCACCCCCTCCAGTCGCTGTGCTAGAACAACGGAGGCGCATACGGGTAGAACTTTTATATTCCTTTCCTTTAAAGCGGGCATATGCCGTCCTGGATTTCCCGCGCCCGTCGTCACAATGGGTACTTCTTCTTTTAAAACGACTTTGAACAGTTCGTCTACATGCGGGGCAAGTAGCATGAGGTTTACACCAAAAGGTTTATCCGTGAGCTCCTTTGCCTTGAGGATTTCCCTTTCCAATTCCGCAGCGGGCATGTGCCCGGCACCAATAATCCCTAAACCACCTGCATTTGAAACAGCAGCTGCCAATTCGGCTGTGGCAACCCAGGCCATCCCTCCTTGTATAATGGGAAACTCTATCCCTAGCAGATCGCAAATCTCAGTCCTAAAGTCCATTGGTGACCTCCTTGCTCCATCGGACCACATTTGCTCCCCAGGTGAGTCCGGCACCGAATCCAACGAAGAGTAAAATGTCTCCCCGCTTTAATTTCCTTCCTCGCCAAATTTCATCCAAAGCTAGAGGAATGGAAGCAGTAGAAGTATTTCCGTATTTGTGAATGTTGGTGACCACTTTGTCTGGACTGATCTTTAATTTTTCCACTGCCGTCTCAATAATACGCTTGTTCGCTTGATGGGGGATGAAATAATCTACATCCTCGATAGAAAGATTGGCTAAATTTAGTGCTCCTTTCGCTGCATCTGAAATGGCACGAACGGCGAATTTAAATACTTCATTGCCACTCATATGAATGTGGTGGAGTCCAGCTTTGACGGATTTTTCACTTCCGGGAATGAGAGCACCACCAGCTGGTATCTTGAGTAAATCTGAACCAGAGCCATCGGCGGCCAAATAGTTGGCCAATATCCCATATCCTTCTTCAGCACGTTGAAGAACTACTGCTCCTGCACCGTCTCCAAAAAGTATGCAAGTAATTCTATCCAACCAGTTTACATAACGAGTTAGGGCATCAGCCCCAATGAGAAGAATCGTCTCAAATGTCCCCGTGGCTATGTATTGAGAGGCAACGGATAAACCGTAAATGAATCCGGTGCAAGCGGCAGAAATGTCAAAAGCGGGACAACTTGCTCCCAATTTATGCTGGGTAAGACAGGCGGTGGAGGGAAAAATCATATCGGGTGAAGCGGTAGCCACGATGATGAGATCAATATCTTCGGTATCAACATTAGCATCAATGAGGGCCTTTCGACCCGCTTCCGATGCTAAATCTGAAGTACACATGGTTTCGTCGGCGATTCGTCTCTGGATGATACCAGTTCGGGTCTTAATCCATTCGTCGCTGGTGTCCACAATCTGCTCTAAATCAAAATTTGTTAACACTCTTTCGGGAACATAAGAGCCAATCCCCACTATTCCCACGGAAGGTTTAGAATTAATCTTATTCCCTCTCACGATCATTTTCGATGCTTTCCTTTATTGCCAAGACAACATCTTTTCTAACGGTATCTGCAGCTAATCTTATCGAATTCTTGATGGCTTTTGCTTTAGAACTACCATGACTGATGATACAAACCCCGTTTATGCCCAAAAGTTGAGCTCCACCGTATTCCTGATAATCGAGTTTTCTTTTCAACTTTTTGAGACCTGGGGCTAGAAGAAGTCCTCCCAATCTTGAGGCAAAGGATTCGGTAATAGTCGATTTCACCTTAGAGAAAAACATTTCTGCCATACCTTCCATCAATTTAAGAGCTACATTGCCTGTGAATCCATCACAAACTACGATATCCGCTTTTCCAAATAGAATGTCTCTCCCTTCCATATTACCTATGAACTTCAATTTGGATTTCTCCAATAGTCCATAAGCCTCTTGAACTAGCTCATTTCCTTTACCTCTTTCCTCCCCTATATTTAGGATTCCGATGGAAGGATTCTCAATTCTCAGTACATTTGTGAGATAGGCTTGACCCATCTTAGCGAATTGGAATATGTTTTGAGGTTTACAATCCGTGGTAGCTCCAACATCCAGCAAAAGAACGGGTTTACTAGGAGTAGGAATGATGGTGGCAATAGCCGGCTTGGAAATTCCCTTGATGCGACCTAGAATCAAGAAAGCTGCACCGACAACAGCCCCAGTGTTGCCAGCAGAAACGATTGCATCTCCCTTTTTTTCCTGGACCAACTTCATTCCTACAACTATAGAGGAATTTTTCTTGGCTCTCACTGCCCAAGAGGGGTTTTCGCCCATTTCAATTACTTCAGGAGCCGCTTCAATGGTAATATTACCGGGGGCACCAAACCCGGTCAGCTTGTCCTCTAAGATATCAAGACGACCCACCAATGTTAGTTCAACGCCGGTTTCTTCCTTGGCAGCCAGAATTGCTCCCTTAACAATCTCCTCTGGAGCATAGTCGCCTCCCATTGCATCTACTGCTATTCTCACCATCTTATCCCCAAATGCCAGTGCAATCCCTCTTCCATGAATTTATTCTATTTCCATTACGCGTTTGCCGCCGTAATAACCGCAGTTCGGACAAACGCGGTGAGCTAGTTTTGGTTGATGGCACTGTGGGCATTCCAAGAAAGTGGGCATGGAAATCCTCCAATGTGCTCGTCTCTTACCTCGTCTGGATTTGGATATCTTTCTTTTTGGAACAGCCATTTTTACCCCCGTTCATAGTCGGTGGTTTTAAACCATTGATTATAGGCTATCGACAATTGACTGAATTTAACTCTATCGATCACCGATGATTTACTTCTTCAGTAATTTCTTAAGGATTAAGAATCGAGAATTGATTTCTTGCTTTGAACAATCACACATCCCCTCGTTTAAATTCTTTCCACATATTGGGCACAAACCTTTGCATTTGGGATTGCAAAGTACCTTCATGGGAATGACCAACAAAAATGCCTGTTCAATGACTGGAGCTAGATCTACCCTCTCGCCCATGATGGGAAAGGTTTCACTTTCCTCAAGCTCTTGTGATTTTGATGGATGGCAGAATATTTCCTCTATCTTCACTTTCATAGGACAAGCAAATTCTTTAAGACAGCGGTTGCATTGCAGAATTAAAGTTCCTTCAGCGGTTCCTTGAGCGAGCACGCCGGAGTCCACATTCTCAAGGGTTAAATTCAAATCCACTGGTTTGGCGAATTTGACCTCCCGCGTTCCCAGGTTTAGAGGGGAAAATTCCTTGCTCATCTTGATCTCCAATTCTTTTCCCAATTCTCTTAATAAATCGGATACATCAATTATTAATTCAGCCACTTTTCTCCTTTCCTCATTAGACAAAAATTATATCATAATCTTGCATCCGCTAAAGTTTAATCCCAAAAAATCGAAAAAATTCTTGTGGAAGGGGAAGGATACACAAGAACTTTGAAATTAAGATCGGGAAAATAAAGGTTTTATCACCGATAAAAAGGACTTTCAGCTTTTGGATTCCATCTTCCCTTGAAGTCTATCTCTTCCTCTTTGCACAGCTGTGAGGAGTTTTCCCAGATTTACCTCTAGATTGGCGAGCATCTCATCAGCATAATCCTCAGCGCCCAATCGAATTTCTCTCTCCTTTGTTCTGGCCATTTCAATGATTTCCGCCGCTTTTTGCTCAGCCAATTTTACAATTTCGGTTTCGGATGTGATGGCTTGTGCCTTCTGTCTAGCCTCATCTATGATGCGATTCGCTTCCTTCTCTGCTTCCGCCAGCATCTCCTGTCTTTCCTTTACAATCCAGCGAGCTTGTTTTAACTCTTCGGGAAGCGTACCCCGCACCTGATCAATGATTTCATAAAGCTTTTGTTCGCTAATTACAACGCTTGAACTAAGTGGAACCTTTTTGCCACGAGCGATAAGATCTTCCAATTTGTCGATTAGAGCCATGATATCCATGGTTATAGACCCCCTCTCTTTGATGGAGAGTGTATTTTGAGCAAGCTCTCTTCAACTTCCGAAGGAACAAGTCCTTTGACGCAACCGCCGTATTCGGCTATCTCCTTTACAGCACTGGAACTCAAGTAGGCACATTCTGGGCTAGCCATCATGAATAGAGTTTCAATTGTGGGATCGAGCTTTCGATTGAGTTGAGCCATTTGAAATTCGTGTTCAAAATCGGAGACTGCTCTCAAACCCCTAATTATTACATGAGCATTGTGTTTCCTGGCAAATTCAACAACTAAAGTATCAAAGGTATCGACGACGACATTCTTCATGCCTGAGGTGGCGTTCGTTGCGAATCTTATTCTTTCCTCCAATGAGAAAAGTGGCTTTTTGGGAGGGCTTTTAGCTATGCCCACTACGACTTTATCGTAAAGATTAAGGGCTCTTTCGATTATATCCAGGTGTCCTGTAGTAATGGGATCATAACTTCCTGGACAAACTGCTACTCGCATGGTGGCCTCCTTAAATTCAAATTTCTCCCTCGCCTTTGTGGAATTTATATCTATTTTCTCATTAGCATCTGGGGTGTTCGCCACATTTGATCTTACTGTAAAAACTCAACGCTGTATCCCCATATCTCCGAGTAAATTGAATTTCCAAATTTTCATTGGGAATCGGAGCCCTGCGAGAAGAATGTTCTAAAACCGCTACTCCTTCAGGAGCCAGAAAACCTGCGATTTTGTTAAGGACTGAATTTAATTCGACAACGTTAATTTTATAGGGAGGGTCTAGAAAAATCAAATTAAATTCTTCATTTTCCTCAAGTAGACGCTTAACAATTTCCTCAACCTTATTCTTAAGGATTCTAGCTTTTTGGGAAAAACCCGTGTGTTCTAAATTTCTCTTTAAAGCCCGAATTGAGGAGGGATTATCATCCACAAAAACCGCAAATTCCGCTCCTCTACTCAAGGCTTCGATACCAAGGCTACCCGCCCCCGCATATAAATCAAGGACTTTGGATTCCTTGACTTTTTCTCCAAGGATATCAAAGAGCGCCTCCTTTATCCTATCCGCGGTGGGACGTACCTCTCTTCCCCTTGGAGCTACTAATTTCCTTCCCCTCGCAATACCTGCAATAACCCTCATCTAAAATCAGTTCGTTATATTAGCTGTGGAATAGCCACTCTAAATTAGCTGCAAATTTCCTTTTTACCTCGCCTAACAATAAACGATGTTCCAGTTGGGATAAATTGGGGTCACCTTCAACCAATTCAAATGCCTCTTTTCTGGCTTTTAAGAGGATGTTGATATCCCTTGTGAGTTTAGCCAGTTTTAAATCGGGCAGACCCGATTGACGGGTACCAAAAAGCTCACCTTCGCCACGGATTTCAAGATCGGCTTCGGCGAGTTTAAAACCATCGATAATATTTCCAATGGCCTCAATGCGTCTTTTGCCTTCATCAGTAACCGGATCGGCGAAGAGGATGCAGTAAGATTTATACTTTCCCCTACCGATTCTACCTCTTAATTGATGCAGTTGAGCCAGACCGAACCGTTCAGCGTCCTCGATTATCATGACTGAGGCATTGGGTACATCGATGCCCACTTCTATGACCGTCGTCGAGATGAGTATATCCAGTGAACCATCTCGGAACTTTCGCATGACTTCTTCCTTCTCCGCAGGTTTAAGCTTGCCGTGGATGAAACCAACTCTTAAGTCGGGGAAGATTTGAGTTCTAAGCCTCTCGACTTCTTCCATCACCGCTTTTACCTCTAATTTATCGGACTCCTCAATTAGAGGACAAATGATATAGCCCTGTCGCCCTCGTTTTATTTCGCTTTTCATCTTCTCATAAGCCCACCGTCGATGTTCGCGATCACAAATGATGGTTTCCACATGTTCCGCTAGCTTTCTTCCCTTGGGAAGTTCACGAATGATGGATACATCTAAATCGCCGTAGAGAGTGAGGGAAAGCGTTCGAGGGATCGGAGTAGCCGTCATGATGAGAACATCTGGATTATATCCTCGCCCGCCGTGTTTTGGGGCCTTTTCCTTTAAGTTCACTCTTTGCCTCACCCCGAATCGATGTTGTTCATCGATTACCGCCAATCCCAAAGATTTAAACTGAACTCCTTCTTGAATGAGGGAATGGGTGCCCACGACGAGATGCACCTCTCCTTGGCGGATTTTCTCTTGAATCTCCCCTTTCTCTTTGGGGGATGTACTCCCAGTAAGCAGGGTTACCCTAATACCAAGGGACTCTACCAAATCTCTAATTTTGTGGAAATGTTGCTCGGCTAAAACCTCGGTGGGAACCATTATTGCCCCTTGATGCCCATTTTGGATGGTGATGAGCAAAGCGGCTACAGCAACAATGGTCTTTCCCGATCCCACTTCTCCTTGCAAAAGTCGATTCATGGGATGGGGACTGGCTAAGTCTTCCTGTATCTCGGCGATTGCTCTTTTTTGATCTCCGGTTAGTTCGTAAGGCAATGATGAATAAAAATTCTTTAGGAGCTCGCCTTCGATGATATGCCTGATTCCATTGGTCTCTCGCTCCAAACGCTTTTTTCGAATGGCTAAGCCAAGCTGCATCAGGAAAAGTTCCTCAAATAGAAGTCTTGATCTCGCCCTGTGGCATAAGGATTCCGTAGTTGGGAAATGAATTTCTTGAAGGGCAAGGGATCTGGGGAGTAAATCAAACTTTACGCGGAGCCAGGCTGGAAGAGCATCAGGTAAATCTGCATAATTGTCTATCAGGCATTTTATAATCCGACGTATCATACCTACTGAAAGTTTCTGTGTGGCTGGATGTAAGGGCACGATTCTACTGGTGTGAACGGTATCCTGTCCTAAATCCGTCTTCTCGTCGAGAATATCGAAGAGCGGACTTTCGATCTGTAACTGTCCAAACCTGTAGGAAACTTTTCCACTGAAGGCAACGATTGTTCCTCCCCTTAATCTTTCAGCAATAGAGTTCTGATAATCATATCGAGCGGAGGCTTTTGAGAACCATACTCCATAAAGGTAAGCTGTTCCATCATAGATTCCAATGTTTAACAATCGAGTGCCCCTACGCCCTTTAACCCGGCGGATGGCTCGTACAACGCCCACTACGGTGACTTCTTCTCCCACTTTAACATCTGAAATCGCCCTCAACTTGGCCAGATTTAAATAGCGGTAGGGAAAATGATATAATAAATCCTCAATATCCTCAATATTGAGCCGTTTTAGATACCGAGCATTGGCAGCCCCCACATATTTTAATGAGCGGACGGGGGAGTCGAGGAAAATCTGGTTGTGAGATAATCTTCGCTTCGGAAGAGATTCATCGAGAAGGAATTTTGTAGAATCAAATCTATTCAGTAAGATTAACCGATACGGAATTGAAATCTTCGAATAATTCCGAAATGCCTCGGAAAATTGCTCATCCAGATTTCTTGATATAATACTCTCCTTATTTTTTAAATAGCTACCAAAACCTCCGATTACTGCATTATTTTGAGCTCCTAACCTTTTCTCTAACGCTAGAGCTTTAAAGATACCGTGGACGGAGCCTGCCTCCAAAATTTCCTCCTTATGATTCCACCTTTACTCAAAGGTGAATTGAACACACCCAAGCATCCTAGGAGTAATTCTTGCTTTGTTTATTATCATCGATGGACTCCAAATCATTTAAATCTTTCACGATTGCATCTACATCTACACCGTGCATTAAGGCCCCAATTTCAATGCTTTCCATAGTTGCTGCTACACAAGCGATACATCCCATGCCATGCTTTATGAAGATTTCCCTTGCCCTTGGGTGTGCTAGGAGAGCTTCTCGAATTCTCATCTCCTTGTTGAATTGCATGGATCTCTCCTTCCCATCGAGAACCACCAAGGGATTACCAAATTTATTATACATCATAATCATTGACCCTCAAAGGGAGGTATTTTCTTGCCAAAATGGTAAGGTGATGTTATCCTTTTAGGGATTTCAATGGCCTTTATATGGGTTTATTGGGAGCGTAGAAATGGCAAGAAGGTGTGAAATTTGCGGTAAGGTACCATCCCTTGGGTATAGGATCAGCCATTCGCATCGAAAAACTCCCCGGCGGTGGAGTCCAAACTTAAGAAAGGTTCGAGCGATAATAGATGGCTCGCCAAGAAAGATAAGTGTTTGTACCAAATGTCTTAAGGCAGGCAAAGTTGTAAGAGCTTGAGTGGAAGCAAAGTTGGACTTGAAACTCACCCCTTGATGGCCATTGGCAAAATTTGGGATCTTCCTTTACCTATTAAATAAGCGGATTTGATTTTTTGAAGTACATATTCCTCTGCTAGTTCGACGGCTTTTGGGACTTCCACACCCTGAGCGAGGTGAGCTGCCAAAGCGGAGGAAAAAACGCAACCCGTCCCTCGGACATTTGATTCCACTTTTTCGTGCATGTATTCGTAATATGTAGTTCCATTCCACAGGATATCCATGCACTTTTCTCCCTCAAGATGTCCTCCTTTAATCAATACCCACTCGGATCCAAAAAGGTGAATCGCCTGAGCAGCTCTTCGCATGTCGTCAAAATCCCTTATGGGAAATCCCGCCAATTTTTGAGCCTCGGGGATGTTTGGTGTCACCACTTTCGCCAGTGGGAAGAGACGAACTCTCATCAAGGAAGAACCACTTGGTCCCAAAAGAATGGTACCATCGGTGGCCTCAATAATCGGATCCACCACGAGGTTTTCAACTCCATAATCCTCAAAAATTTCCGCAATGGTTTTAACATTTTCCCTCGTTCCCAGCATTCCTATCTTAGCTGCATCCGGCCTGGCATCGGTGAGAATTGCCCTAATTTGATCACCGACGATTTGGTGAGAAACATTATGGATGGTCATTATCCCGGAGCTATTTTGAGCGGTAACCGATGTTATCACGGAGAGAGGAAAAATCCCTAGTTCAAGGAGGTTGAAAATATCGGCTTGTATTCCCGCTCCCCCACTTGGATCCGAACCTCCTATGGTGAGCACCTTCCTGATTTGCATTTTTTATCTCCTCTCTTGAAATGTTCATAGCCAAACGTAGTAAGCTGAGAAACCTTTCCCTCTTTATTGACTAAGCATATTCCCTCTTTTCGATCGACGATTTCCCCAACCTCCGTAACCAGGGTGCCCGTTTCCCCTAATAAGCAATTCTTTATCTCTTCCGCTTTAGATGGAGGTGCGGTGAACACTATCTCGTAGTCCTCTCCACCATAAAGTGCAAAATCCAATGGTTTCTTTCCCAGAGCCAAAGCTATTTCCCTTACTCCCTTGGCCACCGGAATTCGATAAGCAAGGATTCTTGCTCCCACTCGACTTTCCTCACAGATGTGATTAATCTCGCTTGCTAACCCGTCGCTTATATCCTCCATGGCGTGAGCACCATGCTTTGAAGCGATTCTTGCCTCGACTACCCTTGGTATAGGTACTAGGTGAGCTCTCCTTAAGCTCTTCTCGTATCGAAAAGAGCCTTTAAACTGAGGATTCAGAAGTAGCTCTAATCCAGCTTTGGATGCACCTAGTCTCCCCGTGACTAAAATTTTATCTCCGATTGTAGCCTCGCTCCTTCTCCTAAGATATGCCGGTTCAACTTCGCCGATTATTGTGACGCTCAAGGTTATGTGGGGAGCCTCGGTGGTATCTCCCCCAACTAGTGTTAAATGGTATTTGCGTATTGCCTTCATCATCCCCCTGTAGATCGCCTCGGCGAATTCTACGCTTGTTTTAGTTTTTAAACCCATAGAAACTAAAGCAAAGCGAGGAATACCCGCCATGGCAGCAATATCACTGATGTTTATGGCCATTGCCTTGTAACCGAGCTCATTGGGGGAAGTAGTGTCCAATTTAAAGTGCACACCTTCGACGAGAATATCGGAGGTTAAGATCAATAATAGATTTGGATCAGAAGTCACCACCGCAGCGTCGTCTCCTATAGGAACAATGATGCGCTTATCCTTTACTGCAGCCATCTTTGAAATTCTCCTTATAAGACCAAACTCGCCAATATCCTCGATGAGCATGGTGACATCTAGTCCATTTCCTCAATATAGTTTTAGCATCTTTTGATTCGCGGCGATTTAAAGAATTCAGCTACTAACTTCATGGCGCAAAATTCCCCGCACATCGTGCACACATCCTCCTGTAGACCCCTTCTTTCCTCACGAGTTTTTCTGGCCTTTTCAGGATCGATGGCTAGTTTCATTTGTCTTTTCCAGTCTAAGGCTTTTCTAGCCTTGGACATCTGTAAATCCCACTCCGCTGCACCAGGGATACCCTTAATGATGTCGGCTGCATGGGCTGCAATTTTTGCAGCAATGACACCCTCTCTTACATCTTCGATTGTGGGAAGGCCGAGATGCTCTCGGGGAGTCACGTAGCAGAGAAAATCGGCACCTGAAGCAGCAGCGATCGCTCCGCCAATTGCAGAGGTAATGTGATCATAACCGGGTGCTACATCAGTAACTATCGGTCCCAAAAGGTAGAAAGGAGCACCCTTGCATATGGATTTCTCCATTTTTACTGTAGCCTCGATTTGGTCAAGGGGCACGTGACCTGGACCCTCGACCATAACCTGAACTTCAGCCTTTCTCGCCTTATCTACCAGTTCACCTAAGGTTAAAAGCTCCTCGACTTGAGCTCTATCTGAGGCGTCGGCTATGCATCCAGGTCTCATGCCATCACCAAGGCTTAAGGTAACATCGTACCTCTTCGCTATCTCAAGTAACCTATCGAATTGCTCATAGAGGGGATTCTCTTTATCGTTGTGGAGCATCCAGCCGATTATAAATGCTCCCCCCCGGCTGACCACATCAGTTATGCGTCCTTCTTGAGTTAAGGCGTTGAGAGCCTTCCAGGTAACACCACAATGAATGGTCATGAAATCCACGCCATCCCTTGCCTGGACTTCTATGACATTAAAGATATGGTCCGGGGTCATTTTTACAATATTTCCGTATTTAATCTTGGCATCTATGGCTGCTTGGTAGATGGGTACGGTGCCTATGGGGATGGAAGATTTGGTAATTATCGCTCTCCTTATCTTGTTTAAATCTCCCCCCGTACTCAAATCCATGACGGTATCAGCACCAGCTTTTACAGCTACCTTAAGTTTCTCAAGCTCCTCATCTATGAGGGGGAAATCCTCTGATGTACCGATATTTGCATTGACCTTTGTGTGCAAAGCCTCTCCTATCCCTGCGGGACGGGCGGAGGGGTGATTGATGTTTCTGGGGATGACGATTTTGCCTTGAGTAATGTTTTGAAGGATCAAATTTAAATTTACCCCTTCTTCCCGGGCCACTCTCTTTATTTCTTCGGGGATTTCCCCCGCTTTGATCCTAGTCACCAACGTGGCCATATTACTCCTCCTTTAGCTTAGCTTTGACCTCTCTGATCTTTCTTAGAAGTTCTGAGGTTGCTCTCTTCACATCGGTGGCACAAGCCACAGCAGAGATCACCGCCACTCCATCTGCTCCCGCTTTGAGCACATCCTCGATGTTATTCAGGGTTATCCCACCTATGGCAACGATTGGAGTTTTCACGGAACTCCTTATTTCAGATAAAGTACCCAATCCCACGGGCTGACCGGCATCGCTTTTGCTCGGAGTGAGAAAGATCGAGCCAACTCCAAGGTAATCTGCACCCTCTCTTTCCGCTCGAACTGCCTCTTCAATGCCACCTACAGAAACGCCGATTATTTTTTCCTTCCCCAGGATTCTCCGAGCATAAAGGAGGGGCATATCCTCCTGACCTAAGTGCACCCCATCGGCATCGATGGCTAAAGCTATATCGATTCGATCATTGATTATAAAGAGAGTCCCAGACCGGTGGGTCAACTTTTTAATCTCCGCTGCTATTCTCAGGATATCTCGCGTGTACCTGTCCTTCTCCCGCAATTGGATTACAGTGGCTCCTCCTGCGATCGCATCTCGAGCGACATCGATATGTGTCCGGCTCAGAACCGGTATTTCCGTGGTGATCACGTAGAGATCTAAATTCATATTCTCCTCTTTGGAATCATTCTTCACCTTTAAATCTACTTTTTAAGATGAAGGATGCTATGTCGGCTGCTCTTCTTCCCGAAAGGAACATCCCTCCAAATATGGCACCCATCCGTGGAGAACCAAAGACCGTGGCTACAGCCATACCGGCAACTATAAGACCGGGAAAGATCTCGCATGTTCTATCCACGACTTCTTTCTCACCTGCTTCGGACCACATGCAACTCTCTCCAATGACCTTACCCGTAAGTGTGGGAAAATTAGCCTCCGAGATTTTTTGAGAAACAACGCGAGCCACCTCAGCTCCATGACCCGTGGCATCTATTACGAGTTTCGATTTTACGGCGAGAGGATCGACATGGAGATGTGCAGCTTCAACGGCACCCCAATTTATAACTACACCGGTAACCCTGTTCCCTTCACGGATTATTACATCCTCGACGCTCATACCTATCCATATCTTGGCTCCTGCCTCGATGGTTGCAGTTGTACATCTTGAAACCGTTTCCACCGAGTCGGCTCTGTAGTAGCCGCCTGGATACTGTTCTAACTTCACTCCTAGTCCATCGAGAATCCCTTTGGCCCTTTCTTGTATCACGATCTTTGGGAAAAGCATACCTCCTCCCCACATTCCTCCTCCAACATAGAGATTTCTTTCAAAAACTGCGACCCTATAA
Source organism: Actinomycetota bacterium (assembly GCA_030018275.1). Classification (NCBI taxonomy): domain Bacteria; kingdom Bacillati; phylum Actinomycetota; species Actinomycetota bacterium. Next base: position 29,660 of record JASEGB010000008.1, read on the forward strand.
TTTTCTTGAGCCAAATATCGAGCTGCAGTTAATCCGGCAGGACCAGCCCCAGCAATGGCCACATCCAAATCGAGACGTTTGGAAAAATCACTCCAGAATCCGTCAATTATGGCTCTGGTCACCACAGTTTCTTCCAAGGCTTCCCGAGTGCTAAGATCCTTTACCACGATGACCTCCTTTGAAAGAACTTTTAATAGATCGAGATAAAAAAAAACCGTATTTCCAGCGGAAATACGGTTTTAAAGATATTATCCCTCCGCTGGCATTACCCAGAGCAGGTTCAAAGGGTCGTTCGATGATATCGAACCTCTCAGCCCGTAACACGAGCTCCCCTGAAATCTGTGAAGTTTTCATGATTATACACAAATTCAATGCCCTTTGCAAATGCATATTTATTTCACTCCCTTGATATGCTAACTTATAAGCGGAGATTTGGAGGCATTCGATGGATTTAAAGGGTAAGAGACCGGATGAGATCGGGAAATCTGAACACTTTACATACACACGGGCCGGCGTCGATTCCGCCAGGGAGGAGGTTGCCTTGGAGGAGCTGCTGAAGTGGATCAAGAAGACCTTTCGATTGAGGAAGGAAGTTGGAGTGGCGAAACTTAAGATGGGTTACTTTGCCAATGTCATCGATATCGGACGGAATATGGGAATCGCCATTTCAACCGATGGAGTGGGGACAAAGGTTCTCATCGCACAAATGATGGGCAAATATGACACCATTGGAATTGACTGCGTAGCCATGAATGTCAATGACATCCTCTGCGTAGGAGCAGAGCCGATTTCCATGGTGGATTACATAGCAGTTCAGGAACCACACCCTGACCTACTGGAAGGGATTGGAAAAGGACTTTATCGAGGGGCTCAAATGGCGAGGATAACCATTCCCGCCGGGGAGATAGCCCAACTAAAGGAGTTAATTAAGGGCAAGAGAGAAACCTATGGCTTTGATTTGGTGGGTACATGCGTTGGCATTGTCTCTCTCGATAAGGTGATCATGGGGCAGGATATCCAAGAGGGGGATATTGTGCTGGGTTTGGAAAGCAGCGGTATCCACAGCAATGGTTTAACGCTGGCACGTCAAATTTTCTTTGACAAGATGGGTTTTGATGTCAACGAGTACTTCGATGAGTTGGGAAGGACCATTGGCGAGGAGCTTCTGGAACCTACCAGGATTTATGTTCCCGAGGTCACGGAAATTCTAAATTCGGATTTAAACGTGAGAGCCTTGATACATATCACGGGGGATGGTTTTCTCAATTTAACTAGGGTGGCCTCGGAGGTAGGATATGTAATAAATTACCTACCTGAACCGCCACCGATATTTTCTTTGATTAAAAAGCTGGGCAACGTAACCGATGAAGAAATGTACAAAGTTTATAACATGGGCATCGGTTTTTGCCTGGTTATGGCACCAGATGATCTGGCACCTGCTTTGGAGATTATAAAGAAACACGATATAAAGGGCTATCAAATTGGTTGTGTAAGGGGTAGGGAGAGAAGGATAATAATTGAACCCAGAAAACTCACGAGCAAAGGAAATAGATTTTATGGATATTAGTAAATTAATTCCTGATTTCTTCGCGCGTAAGCTATGGGCAAATACAGGATTAAAGAGTGGTTGGGAGGGATTGACTTTGAAACTTCGAGCACATCATCTGCTGTGCATCCATGGGTTTCGGGGATTGGGTTACACCTCTGCATTCGTTGATACTCTGAGGAGAACGATTCAAATCATTAAGGCGAATGAAAACTTATTAATCGAACTCACAAATGAATGCGACATCCTCTGTTTCGCTTGTCCTCATAAGCTTGGCAATAAATGCGTCAAAGATGGGTTTTCGTGTGAAAAGAAAGTGAGGGAACTTGACGGTGAGGTATTAAGTTGCTTAGGGTTGAAGCCTGGATCTACTATATCGGTAAAGGCTCTGTTTCCGTTGATTCAAAGGAAGATCGATGAGAAGGATTTGGAGCGGATGTGTGGGGGTTGTGAATGGTTTGACCTTGGTTACTGTCGGGAGGGACTAACAAGGGGACTTTTGCAGTAAAATAGATAAGAGGTAAAATCTCACTTAAAACTATTCGGAAGTTTTCAATATGGGATAAGGATTGATGGCTCTTCCCCCGCCTGGGTGGAATTCGAAGTGAAGGTGGGATGATCCACCTCTTGCATTTCCAGTATTGCCCACGTAACCAATTGTTTGACCGGCTTCAACGCGACCTTCCGTTACAGCATAGCTGCTGAGATGCATATAACAGTAGGTATTCCCGTCGTCTCCATAGAGATATATAGGTCGCTTTTACGCGTACCACTGACACAAGCCACGCAGGGGGTGCCACGTAGGGCAAAGATATCACAACCCTGGTGGCGGTGTCCCCTTCTGGGAGCTCCCCAAGAATTACAATAGGCATGGGGTCCCGCCACGGGAAAATGAAACCCCCCTATACGATATCTTTGTGAACGGGCAGCGGCTACAAATTTTCGAGGTCTGTGTCGATTCCTTTTGCAGTCGAATCAATTGAGCTTGAGTTCTCGAAAATAAAGACTTTTGTTTGGCTAATTCTTTCTCCATCTCACGCTGCTTTATCTTAAGCGATTTCACGAGTACTCTTTGTCGAATACTTTGGGCGGTGAGTTCATTCTTCATCCCTTCAATCTCAGCCAGGTTTCGTTTAATTTCAACGAGATTATTTAGATCTTGTTCACCAATTGCCTGCATCAAATCGAAGCGCATTAGAAATTCAGAAAATGTCTTGGATCCGAATAATACATCCAGAAATTCAACATGACCATGGCGATAAAGGAAGTTGATCCTTTGAATTCAAAATAACCTGGCGGTGCTCAAGTTCTTTTTTGGCGGCTTCCAATTTTGTGGTTTTCTCGATATCGGCATTAATTCTAGCCAATTTTATCTGGGCGGAATTATACTCCATTGCCAGTTTATTTAATTTCTTGTTCAGGTTATAGATTTGATTTCTAATCTGGGATGTCGGTAACCTTTTCTTTTTTGCGGGGGAAGCAATGGAGATTGTGGGGACAATGAGGGAGAGGATCAAAAAGAGGGAAACAATTTGAAAGATTCTAAAGATGGGAATATCCCTTGATTCGATTTCCATCGCCCCCAGGAGGTATCCAAAAGCCAGACTCTCCTTTTAATATCATAAAAGAGCAAAAAATGTCAACCTAAAATACTCTTACCAAATCCATCTCTCTTGCTTTGCACTCTCATTATGATGAGGATAAACTATTTGTATGAAGTACATGGTCACAATTTTCATTGCTCAAGAAATTTCTCCTTTCTTTATAATCTAATGGAGCAAATAGAATCAGAGGAAAGGGAATGTGAAATGAGATTCTTTGTCATAGTTGTAATACCACTAGCCATCGGTGTCGCAATTATGATCCTCGTTCGTTATCTCCTGGTGAGGATGGTCACAAAATCCAATGAAGAGAGGGGAAAGGAGCCCGTTTCAAATTCAAAAATTAAAACTCAAAATGAAAAATGACAAAGTAAGAACCAAAAATTAAGGTCCTATGTCCAATGTTCAACGTTCAAGTCTTATAATTTTTGACTTTGGACAGAAGCGGCCCTGAGCAGAAGTTTATGGTTTTATGCCCCACTATGTATGAAGCAAAAGAGGTGAGATCGTGAGCAAAAAACCAGGGAAAAATCCCAAGTCTTTTGTGTTTGGAGCGACTGCTCTGAGTATCATCACCATCTTTGGATGTGCAAAGCATGGTTTGAAGGAAAAAGCAGTGGTCAAGGAGAAGCGAGAAAAACCAGCTGAAGTCAGGAGATGGGAAAAGAAGATACCAAAGATTTCTGAAGAAGTTTCAAAAAAGCAAGAGATTATCGAGCAAGGTCTAGTTGCCTTGACCCATGAAGCAACCATGTCTCAATCCACGAGAAAAGCCGTTGAACTCGCCGGTGGTTTTGGGTTCATCAAATCCGGTGAAACCATTCTGGTTAAGGTCAACGCAAATTCATATGATCCCTATCCTGGAACTACAAATCCTGAGGTGGTAAAAGAGGTAGTGAAGATGGCTTTTGAGGCTGGTGCAGGAAGGGTAATCGTAGCTGATAGATCCAGCATTTACGGCCCCTGGTCTAATACCATGTATAACATGCGCCGAGTTGGGATTGAAAGAGCAGCTCGGGAGGCGGGAGCAACGGTGATAGCTCTTGAGAACACCGAGTGGATTCATATAAGACCGGAAGGTGCGACTCACTGGAAGGAGGGATTCACCATCCCCAAACTTGTTCAAGAGGTGGATTACATCATTAATCTGCCGGTGGTAAAGACCCATGAAGCCGCGGTTTTCTCCATGTCTCTTAAAAATTTTGTTGGACTTATCTCACCTCATGATCGAAGGGTGATGCACGCTTCACCTCATCTTCAGGAGATGATCGCGGATTTAAATCTGGCTTTTAAACCGAGTTTCATAGTCATGGATGCAAGCAGGGTTTTTGTTACCGGGGGACCGGCGAGGGGAAGGATAAAAGAGCCACGGATCATTGTGGCTACGAGGGATAGAGTGGCTGCAGATGTTGTGGGATTGGCCCTTTTAAAAACCTTGGGCACCACGTCAAGAATTGAAAAAAGAAGTGTGTGGGATCAGCCACAAATTAGAAGGGCGATGGAACTCGAGTTAGGAATCCACGATGCTAGTGAGCTTAAATTCAAATGGGAATCGATTGCAGACATGGAGAGGATTACCGATTATGCTCTGCACTAGCAAAGCTAAAGCCAAAATATGTCAAGAGCTCCATAACTCATAACTCATGTCCCATGACCAAAGGGAATTTAAAATGGAATATCTTCGGGATACGCCGTTTCCTTTACGGGTATCCGTATTTCACCTCTGATGGGACATATCTCCAAGAAATCGCACCAGGGACAAAAGTGATTCCTTTGAGGCTCAAACTCCCGAGTACCCTTGATTTTCCCCACGATATTTGCAATCTCTCTTAGACCCTCTTGAAGTTGCTCATCCGTCCTGAAGGTATCGATTTGCTTGTTCGACTGGAGAAAATAGATGGTCAGTTTAATTGGTTCAAAGTGATATTTTTCTCTAATGGCTAAATTATAAAAGGTCAGTTGGAGATCTCCATCGGCTTCCTCCGAGGTCATAGACTTAGCGCCGGTCTTATACTCGATTACCTGGAAGATTCCATTATCCAGCCTATCAATTCGATCTACAACTCCCACGAAGATTAGATCCTCTATCTTGACTTCGAAATTAAGTTCTGTAAATAGGGGCTGGACTCGACAATCGTTGGAGCGATAAAACCGTTCCAAAATTTTCAAAGCCTTCTTTCCCCAAATCCTTTCCTCATCTCGATTGCCGAAGCCCTCTCTAATCCAATTCTTGCGCAATAAATAATGAAGCTTTTCAAGGCTTCTGTCCTCTGGATTTGAAATCCTGAAAAAATCGCGAAGGGCACGGTGAATACTTTCCCCCATACTCATGGGGGGACGAGGTTTTCTATACTGCTTTCCCAAACAATCCACGTAGAGAAAGCGGTATTTGAGGGGACATTGCTGAAAAGTTGCCAATTTGAAATAGCTTATCTTCATAAATACTCCTAGTTCGGTCGGGGCCGTTGCTGCTGCTGTTCCCAGACGAGTCGGGGCTTAACGGTTCTCTTAAGATGCGCCTTCCAGGATACTCTTAGACCATCACCTCTGCAGGCACCTCAGACGAGCCATATAGCCGTCCAGGCGACTATTGACCGCTCTTAAGCTTTTGGAAAACCCGACCAGCAACACCCTGGTCTAGGAAAACATAGCTTGCTCGTCCCACAGAGCCGATGCGCCCTGGAAGGACGATGGTCTCGATGTTTTCCCTTTTTACTGAGACCACCAATCTTGCGAGCTGGAACATCTCCTTATTCGATAAATTAGTTTCACAATTGCTGGTGACTATGGGCAACCAATTTAACAGGTCAAAGGGGGAATTCTTGTGCCCTTCTTGTTCAAAGATTGCTACCAGCAGATGCTGCTGATGAGCTGCTCGCCCTAGGTCACCACCGGGGATATGTCTCGCTCGGCAGTAGGCCAGGGCTTGACCGGGATCGAGTTTTTGAGGACCGGCAGGAAGATTTGCCCCTGCCCATCTGTCATATAAGGGTTTGTCCAAGGTAATTTGAACACCCCCTAAACTTTGGATCATTCTCATGAAACCATTAAAGGTGGTGACCATGTAATAATGAATCTGTAATCCACTGTAGTTTTCGACGGCGCGGACCGTAAGCTCGGGTTTACCAAAGGCCATGGCTGAATTAATCTTCCCATAGCCCCTCCCGGGAATATAAACTCTGGAATCTCTGGGAAAGGATACGAGAGTAGCCGATTGAGTTGAGGGATTGATTTGAACCAGAATTATAGCATCGCTACGTCCAACTATACTTTCAGTGCGAGAATCGCTTCCCAGAAGCAAGATACGCACGGACTCTTTGGAATATGAGTCTAGAGAAACCTCAATCCGGCGTTGAATCTTAATGGTCGGTTTTTTCCTCGCAGTTTTGATCCGCTCGCAACACAGCCCCGATAAAACGAGGAAAAAGAGGAGAAGCAAGCAGAGAATCTTGCGATTCCAGCAAGGCATGGCCATCCCTACTTTGTCTTTTGAGATTTCAATTTTTGATCCACCTTATAATCGAAGATTTGCCAATCGCCCGTGGCACTCGGTTCCAAGAGAAATGTAGCCGCATTTTCAAGCACAACCTTGTCTCCACTTTTAAGGACATAAACTGCATTAACTCCAACTTCAGCCACAGCCAGGGCTGGCTTGAGATTATTGTCGAAGTTAATCCAAAGTCTCGATACTTCAGCGCTCGCATTTTCAATGAAATTTACCTTGTTTGCCAAATCTGCGAGACAGAGGGCTTTGAAATCTTTGGTTTTTACGGTCTCTTGGACCTGGGGGGCAAAAAAGTTTCCCAATTTGGTGAATCTTCCTCCCTCCCACTGGGAAGGACTAAAAAATCCAACTTTGTAATAGCCCTCGATGAAATCGATAATCTTCTGGCTTTCTACCTCTCGAAGATGTGCTAACTCCTGAGCTTTTGAGGTGGCAATTTCATCGGCAATCACGGTTTCGATTTCCCCTATTTTAAATTTTGGGGTCATGAAGCGCTTTCGGTGTTCCTTGATTTTTTCCCCGCGTTTAGGAACACAGGAGGTGTGTGACACCACCATGAGGATTATCAAGCATAGGAACAGGAAAGGCAGAATCTTAGATATTCGATGCATAAAGTAAACACCCAATAAGCATGATTCTTTTTCCTCTCCATTTTTCCTTCCAAAATCTTTAATTTCAATGAGAAATGCCTTAAAGTAGAGGCGGGTCTTGTGCCCGCCTAATCCTTGTGGGAAATGAACTCCCGCATTAAAAATATTGAGTTGGAGTTCACTCTCAATTTTGGAGGATAAAGATGAGGAGAAAATTAATCATCTTAACCACCGTATTCCTGCTTCTATTCATTTCAATAGCTGCCATTGCTTATTACATTATTCGCCCCGAGACATTGGAGGATTATCTACCCAAGGAGATAGAAAATCTCAATCTGATGAAGACCATTTCGGGCCATCGAGCTCTGATGATGGCAAGAGCATCCCATAGAGGGGAGATCAAGGATGTCTTGGATATAGCCATTGGATATTATGAGAGGGATTTGAGCATCTGGATCACTGAGTATCCAAATCCAAACATTGCTGAGAGAGAAACCACGCGAATGGCAAGGGCAATGATTCAATTTGGGAGAGGCTTTGAAAAATTACGGAAATTTAAATTAAATGGTCAGGAAATTTATCTGACACTACCCGCTGGGAAAGCTCAGTACTTTTGGAGCCGTGAGAACTTCATGATCTATATTATCCCTGGTCCATTAAGCGAGGAGGAGGTGAAGAGGGCCATAAAACAAATTAATTGGAAAATCTGGTTATTTTAAAATCATTTGTGGCGCCTTTGCCATCTTGTCTTCTTTAACATCTTCTTATATTTATGCTTTCTTATTTTCTTGCGCCTCTTTTTAACTACAGAACCCATTTTCTCCTTCTCCTGTAAATAAAATAAGGTTAATTTTTATCTCAATTAACCTAATATTTTACCACTTTTCGAGGAAAACCCCAATGACCGAATTTCTCTCCAATCAATGGCTGCTTTATCTTACCAACGAGGAGTCGAGCGTGAAGGCTCTGAGAGGATGGTCTTTAATACGTCAGCTCTACTTATAATGCCCACCAATTCCTTGCCTCTTACAACGGGCAATCTTTTAATGCGTTTTTCTATCATTAAAGTGGCGATCTCTTCCACGGGTGTATCTCCACCTACACATATCACATCGGTTGTCATGATCTCCTTCGCTTTGGTCCCCTTTATTTTCCAATATTCGTCCTTAAATTTTTTCCGATTTGCCCAGTAATCCGAGATTGGCATTGAGGTCTCTTTATAGATGAGATCACTTTCAGAGACTATACCCACGATCTTATTTTCATCATCAACCACTGGGACACCGGTGATTCGATTTTTGAGCAGGATATCGATTATCTCCTTTACCGATGTCTCTCTCTTTATGGTGATCACCTTTCTGGTCATAATATCTTTAGCCAGCATGGATGGCTTCCCTTCCCTGGATAATTATACCCTTTAATATATCGGATTTACTGACGATGCCCACAACTCTTCCGTTGCGGGTCACAAATACCCTTTTTACCCCCTTTGTGATCATCAAGGATGCAATTTCTCTGGCGGGGGTATCTTCACTAACACAGATGACGTTCGTGCTCATGATATCCTGAGCCTTGGTTCCGGTCATTTTCTGGATTTCCTCAACTAATTTTTTATGATTGACGTATCGACCATGTTGGTAGATTAAAGTTACAGATATTGGTAATTTCTTTTTATATAGAAGGTCCTCTTCTGTAACAACTCCAATGATCTTACATTTATCATCCACAACGGGGACTCCACTGATTTTATAATCGAGCAAAAGAGTTACAATCTCTTCAATGGTAGCCTCCTTTTTTACGACTATTACATCTCTGCTCATGATGTCCTTTGCCTTCATTCCTATCGCCTCCCATTATTTGATCGTTGCTTTTAGAGCTTGTTCTTTTTTTCACAATTTAATTATACCATTTCTGTGAAATGAAAAAAGAATTAGGATCGGAAAAAATTTGGGAAGAATTTAATTTAAAAGGTCACAAAACCAAAGTATTAAGGAAGAACTTTATAAACTATATCATGCTCTCTCACATGCTCATCGACTTTAAGACCTATAGCCTGCCCCGCCTTTGCCGTTTGAATCCTCTCGTGTTCTATCTCCATGGACTCCACTTTTTGTGTGAGATCGGTGGTGTGTCCCTTTATGTGGATGGTATCACCAACGCTTAAAGTATTGGTTATCTCCACCACCGCCACACCAAGCCTTGTGAAATAATGAGTCACCCTGCCAATCTCTTTTTCTTCCATTTAACATCCTCCTTTCAAAATACCCAAATTTTTTTGTTTTTCACCAAAGAATGGTCATTTCCTCCTTTGAATTTTTCATTCATTAAATTCCATGGGTGAGTCTATATATGAGAAAAGCAGGCAACTTATTGCTCTCCATTTTTTCCTGAGTTTCTTCTATAGGGTAAGATACCCGATGATATTCAAAGGAAAATTTCTCGGAGTCGAAGATGATGAAACTCGCCTTTGGGTTGCCATCGCGGGGCTGTCCCACGCTTCCCACATTGATGATGTATCTAAAACCCTCTCGCAGGGTAAATACTTTCCTCTCTTCTAAGCCTATGGCTTGGCAGACCTGACCTGCCCGTCCGGTAGGCGGACCTGCTGGTAGGCGGGTATCTTTAGGGAATTTCTGAAAAACTATGGGTATATGGGTATGTCCAACAAAGGCTACCTTGGATGTGAAATGGTGAAAATTTGCTTCAGCATCCCAGGTGGAGATGATATACTCCCAGATTGGATTCCTGGGACTCCCATGTACTAGGGTAACATCATCGATGGGATTAAGCTCAAGAGGTAAATTTTGAAGATAATTCAGTGATTGCAGAGTGAGTTCCCTACCCGTCCACTCACAGGCTATTCGAGCATCAAGGCTAAAATCATCCAAATCTATCTTCCCAATTGCCCCCAGATCGTGATTTCCAGCAATGCAAAGATGGGAAAATGAAGCAAGCAATTCAATACACTCATTGGGATCGGGTCCATAACCCACCACGTCTCCCAGGCACCAAATCTGGTCAACGCCCCTAAGATGCTTTATTACTTCTTTGAAAGCAGCCAGATTTCCATGGATATCGGCGATAATCCCATAACGCATTTTTACCTCTAAATATTCTCTATTTTCCTATAATCTTCGCCATATTTCACTTCTATAAGCGCTCCATAACCTCTTGCTATTCCCTCTTGAAGGGTGCAATTCCAGCAATTTCAGCTGCCCGTAATTGCTCAGTTCTTCGCTTGTTGATTATATACCCTTAACTCATCCTTTCCCTCAAGCATATTTCACATCTACATCCAAATTTCCTTTTATTTTTTCATAAGTTTGCTCTCGCAATGGATATTTTACAGAAATTCGGTAAAATATTTTATTGGATTTTACATGGACTATTAACAAGTCAAGTTGACACTTTCTGACACTTCTGACACTTTCGGTTTTCATTGTTCTTTGAAAACTTAATCTTTGGACTTTCAAGAGCCGGGCATCTTTTACCATTTAGGAACTTCTCAGCTGGTGTCTTCCCATTGAGCTTCCATCCCTGATGAGTGCGTTTGAAGTTGTAATGGTGTAAGAACTCATCGAGATCCTTTTGTAATTCTTCTAGGCTTGTGTAGATCTTCTTGCGAAATGCTAGTTGATAGAAGTCATTTTTCTTGATCTGGTTGGGCATCTTGGGTTTTGGTCTCTTCTTAGGAGCAAGACCTAGTCTTCCATACTTTTTGAAGTCCTTGAGAAGCTCATAGTACCTGGTCCTTGAGATTCCAAAGATTTGGCAGGCAGCTTTGACATTATGCCTCTTGGCATATTTGAAAAGCTGCACACGATGATGGATAATTAAATCATCGTGGGACATGATTGACCTCCTTTCGGTTTTAGGTTTGAATAATCTAATTTTAACCGAAAGCGTCAACATGTCCTGCGTTTGTCAAAGGGCAAAGTGTTAACCTAACTTGTTAATAATACTTTTTACATTTAGGCCAAAAGGACTTTCTACACTGGTTTAAAGGAATTCGATGATGATAAATTTTCTCTGCCTCGTTCTAGGATACCTCATTGGCTCGATCTCCCCCTCTTATTTTCTGGGAAAAATTTTGGCGGGAATTGACATAAGAAAAGTCCATCTTAAAGATGCTGGCGTCTCCAATACCTATTACATTCTCGGCGTTTGGCCCGCAGTTGTAGTGGCTCTTTTCGATTTATCAAAAGGAATTCTTTCAATACTACTAGCCTATGGGTTAGGGGCAAATTTCCTCTTTGCTAATTTAGCGGGTTTTTGCGCCATCTTAGGACATCTCTTCCCTTTCTACCTCAACTTTAATAAGGGAGGATGGGGGCTATCCACCTCCGTTGGGCTCCTATTCATGTACCTGTTTATTTTGGTTGAGTATATTTCCCTCTCCCCATATCCCCTCATAATTTTGGGGCTCATGGTCCTCGCCCTGGTGTGTATGGGTGCCAAGGGAGAAATGATAGGGCTTTCAGCCCTGCCTCTGTTGGTTTTAATTATTCTCTCGGAAGCTCCGCTGAACCCATTCTCCGTATTCGCCATTTTGCTCATTTCTTACATTTTTTGGGTCAATACCATCGTTAAATACGACCGAATTTTAGAGGTAAAGAAGAAATTCGAGGACATAAAAATCTGGCGAATATTATTGCGTCCCGGGGCTCCGCTTTTCCTACTCTTTTACGATCTTTTTGGGAAGACGTTTGGACTCACACTCGTGGGTGGTCTCGTAATAGTCTTCTTAACTGTGGATATTTTGAGATTGGGGATCAAGAGGATCAACCTATTTTTATTCAAAAATCTCTTTTTCGCCTTTAAGGAGAAGGAAAGGGTCCAGTTCTCCTCGATGACGCTCTTTTTAATTGGAGCTTTTCTTACTTTTCTCCTCTTTGAAAGGAACATCGCCTTTGCAGCTTTGGTCTTTTTGATCTTTGGTGATATTTTCGCTAAAATCTTTGGGATTTTATATGGAAAACACCGGATTTTTGATGGGAAGAATGTTGAGGGACTGTTGGGATATTTTCTGGCATCTTTGCTCGCTGGTTATTTACTCCTGCCTTATGTGAATCTTCTCTTTTGGGTGATCGCACTTGGAAGCCTTGCTGCAGCCGTTGCTGAAGTACTGCCCCTTCCCAATGATAATTTCAGCGTTCCCTTAATTAGTGCTGCTTCTATGCTGGTCACGAAGATATTTTGAACCGCGAGTTATCTCAGCTGGAGATTAACTCCGGGTGTGATTCATTGTACATGAGTCATAAATCACTGCATATTTTTCTAAAGTGGGTGGGCTAAGGAGGCACTGTGCAGCCGACCGTTAAGCCCGTACGGGAAGAGCTGCGGCCCCGTACGGGTCGCACTCTGAGAACCGAGGGAGTAGGCCCGTATGGGCAGTCCACCCATCTTTGGATCGTGCCTTAAACAGCAAATTCTGAAATTATGACCACTATAATTCATCGTATGTTTTCATTTTCTTCAAAATGGGATATGGGTTTATCCAAACGTCATCTTCTTTGATTCCAAAATGGAGATGGGGAGGTGTCCCCCTCGCATTACCCGTGTTTCCGACATACCCGATGATTTGTCCTAACCTAACTTTATTTCCTTCTTCGATGCCAATGACCCAAGTTTCCAAGTGTGCATAGTAGTAATATCTTTTGTCTCTTCCCCGGATTCCGATAAAGTTGCCGCTGATGGGCTCGGTGCCAATCTTCTCCACCTTGCCTTCAACACAGGCATAAACAGGGGTTCCTCTTGGAGCGAAGATATCCGTACCTTCATGTAAGTGATAGTAAGGGATATATCTCGGGGCATGCCAGTCATTAGAGTAACTGCAGTTACCAGCCACTGGGAAGCAATATTCAATCTTATATACACTTTTGCGAATGGGTACTCGGATTTGTATAAACTCGGGGAAAGCTACCACCGATACAAAAAGCAGAGCTACGAGTAAATTAGCCAAAATGACCAGAACAATTGCAGCCGTTAAAATCCGATCAAAAAATCTATTCTTTAATATAGCTATGGTGCGAGTGGTCATCGTCGTAAATTCCTAAGGGCTCCATTCTTGAAATCTAATCAAATTGTTCCTTCGCTTTAGTCTTATGAACTCCTTCCAAATTTTAAAATTTCCAGAAGAGAAATTAGACGAATAAAACTGCATTATGATAGAATGACGTCAAACTTTTGGTTAAAAAATATTTTTGTTTATTAAGGTAATAGCTAAACTATGAAGAAAGCAGCTTATAAATGGGTTAAGCAAGTCAAACATGATCTTCACTCGCTATCCCGATGTTGCAGAAGTGGTGCCCTTTGAATAATATGATAAGACAACCGCTGAGGAGAAAGTGTCTGTGGCTAAAAAAGTATTCCATCTTCTAAAGCCAAGGTATAAGATGTTGGAGGAGAAGGAAGATGGCTAAAACAATTTTAACTGACCCTTGGGCTAATAGATTTGTTCATAAAGCTCTGCCGCTAATAAGAAAAGAATTTTCTCCTCAAAAGGTCATTATTTTTGGCTCAAGGGCGAAGGGAAAAGCGAGGAAAGAAAGCGATCTTGACGTCATCTTGGTTTCAAGCACCTTCAAGGACGTGAAATTTTTAAAGAGAATGCCGATGGTTTTAAGGAAAATCCCCTTTCCAAAACACATCGATTATATCTGCTACACTCCTGAGGAGCTTGAAAGCTTAAAAGATAGTTCAATTATCTTAGACGAAGCCTTAAAGGAGGGAATCGAGGTAAGTTAGAGAGTTTTGCACTCATGTCAAAAGCCTTGATCATCAACAATTATCTCAATTCGAGGGAAGTCAGGGAACTCGCCCAAGTGGTTGGAATATTCTGCGATTATGAGATCTGGTCCTATGGAGAGATAGATGTGGAATATAAGCTTAAAGGAAATATAGGAGCGGTAATCCTTAGCGGTTCGGAGGCAAGGATCGTTGAAACTCAGCATGTGGCGAAGTTTAATCATGTGGCTAACTTGATAAGGCGCATTGAAATACCCCTCTTGGGTATATGCTTTGGTCACCAGCTTATGTGTTTGGCATTGGGAGCTGAGGTGGGAGCACTAGAGAGAGTTGTAGATAAGTTTGAATTCGTTCGAATTATCGGGAGGAATGATCTCTTTAAGGGATTTAAAGCTGGGCAGAGCATTCCCTTGGCGGAATGGCACCACGACTATGTAAAGAAGGATAGTCTTCCCAAGGCGAACTTAAGATTGCTGGCGGATTCACCATCCTGTGAGGTTGAGGCGGTAAAGCACGATACCAGACCGCTTTATGGCATCCAATTTCACGCCGAGAGATTCCACATTCGAGGAGAGGAGCACAGAGAGGGCATCCAAGTTATAGAAAATTTCTGCTCAATGATTAGGAATTGAGCTTGCGTTCTTAAGCAAGAAAACCACTTGAAAGTAGCGCGGGAGTTCATCTCCCGCATTCTTTTGGGCGGGGATAAACCCCACCCTACGTGAATAAATGATTATGGGCAATTATTTTTACTTCGGGCTTAATTTCTTGAGTCTTTCGATCCCCTTATCGATCTCGGTGACCAGCTTTTCATGCAACTTGGTATTGCTCGCGGCGATGGTTGAGACTTGGGCTTCAACTCCTGAACCTAAAAGAGGATGATCATCCAAAGGATTGCCCCATCCATCGGTTATGATGCATCCTGCCTCTTGAGCGATCAGAGTAGCTGCGGCAATATCATAGGGGTTGTTATTGAGGATGTTCCCCTTCCCCACCCTTTCAAATTCCCTTTTCACCCAGGGAACTTCTTCGATCATCCGCTTTCCGATATCAACATAGGCATCCATCTGCCCAGTGAGAAGACGTGTGATGGAGAAGCAAGCACTGCCTATATCGAAGACTCCTCCATTAACCGAAGAGATGTTGACTAAATCCCCAAGCACCGTTATAAGGAGATCGGCGGGTCGTCCTCGAAATCCAAAGGTCCAGAAGAGTGTGGCGAGGTCCACATTTGTGCTTGGAGTGGGCTCCATTTCTTCCCCATTTCTCTCAATCCTTACACCCTTACCTCTTTCGGCGGTGAACATAGTGTCATTTTTGATCTCCTGGACACAGCCATAAAAGACATCCTTCATGAGTGGTTTGGGTTTATAAGTAGCAACTGCCACTGAGACGCAGCAGGATTCCAGACCGGCAGCTGCGGGGCGAGAACCATCGACCGGATCCACGATGAGCACATACTCTGGCTCTCCGAAAATAACGAGCCCCTTGTCCTCTGAATAATAAGCGATATTCCCCTGAGCTTTTAAGTAGGATTCAACCTCTCTCTCGGCTATTTCATCGATAGCAAAGGTGGTATTCCCACCCACTGCTTGACCAAGAGATACTCTTGATGCAATTTTCCCCAAATGGGGCTTGACTATCCTCTGAATCCTTTGAGTTAACTCATACGCTAAATCCTTAATATCCATCCCTGCCACTACCCAAACTCTTTAGGATCCACCCTACTAACCTCTTCAATTTGGTCAAAGTGCTTATCTGTGCTAATGATTTCCCTGATATCGTTATTTATCATCACTGCAACGTGAATATGGTCACGAGGAGGTAGGTCAGGATATTTTTTTAGGAGTTCGAAGGTTATTTCTACTTCCCTTTTGGTTACAGACAAAACGTCTGAAACAGCAACCGAAAAATCCTTTGCCGTCTCTAACCCATCTTTTCCTTTGCCTATCATAAAATATCGATATAAGATCTCCTGTAATACTTCAGTATCAGTAACAGCTGTGATTTTTTCATCGCCTATATCTCTCAAGATAGCGGAGCAGGATTGCTTGTACTCATGCCCTTTACCAACCGCATACATCACTATATTTGCGTCAATGAAATATATGCTCATAGAATAGCTCCCTTCATTATCTCTTCTTCCATTTTTTCCCAATCATCTATGGGTAATTCACGCGAAAGCATACGTTCGACCGCTTTTTTCTTCTCTAACTTGGTGCGTTCATGTAGCAACTTTTCTATTGCCTCTCGAATAACAGAAGCCACTGATTTCTTACGCTTTTTAGCATACAATTCAAGTTTCCTATACTGCTCTGGCGATAATAATATTTGTAGGCGTTTAGTGAGCTCAGACATCTCAATTCCTCCTTAAAATGTGTATGTGGATATTATACATCACTATCAGCTTAAATCAAATTTCGCAAACAATCAAATCCCACCCACGATTCAAAAATCGATATCTAAAGAGATTTTGCCGCGAAAATTTACTCACTACCAGCAGCTTTAAAAAATTACTCGTTTAGGAGGATTTTAGCAATTTATAGCGAATGTAATGCAATAATGATTTTGTTACTTAAAGGAGGGGAGATGGGGGGGCGAGCAAGAGATCAAGTAAAAGGAGATATTGCAAAAAGCACATTTTTCTGGAATTTATATGGGATATGTTATGATGGCATAAATATCGCTATGCCCTATCGCAAACTCCTTTTTGATGCATATATAAACCTTGATATCCGGCCAGGACACAAAATTTTAGATGCGGGCTGTGGAACAGGTAATTTCGAAAGATTCATCTCGAGTAGAAACATTCCTCCTATCGAAATAGAAGCAGTAGACTTCTCACCTATTATGTTGTCTCGTGCGAGGAAGAAATGCAAGGATTTAAAGTTTGTTAATTTTGCTTTAGTGAACTTAGATGGAAAGTTACCTTATCCAGATGATACGTTTGATCGCATACTTTGTATAAATGTCCTCTATGCTTTAGAGAATCCACAAAATACCATTTGTGAATTTATTCGTGTACTTAAACCAGAAGGAAAGATGGTTCTTACAAATCCAAAACCTGATTCTCGATTCGCACCACTTATTCAAGATCATTTTAAGAGGATTGGAAATATTTGGGGATTCTCTCGAAAAGCAGGGGTTCTAGCAAAAACACTACTAATGTTATCCACCATTGGTCTTATCCCAATTCTAATAAATGTATTTATAATCGATAAAAAGGGAAGAAAGCAGGAATATCACTTTCTACCAGAAGAGGAATTTGTAACAGTATTTAAACAAAATGGTTTCGGGGGCATCGAAATAGAACCCGCTTATGCGGATCAAAATTTGTTTATAGTAGTGGCGGAAATCATTCCTCAAGAAACGAGGATGCAGTCCATTAATTTTGAATCGATGGAATTTCCATCCAAACGCTCATCGAGGTCTTAAGATATAATTCTCGGTAGTTAGATTTCATACCTTTTTCTTCTAAGAATTTGTTTGCGATAACTACTTGGAAGGGGAGTTATATTAATGTCAAAATTTGGAGGTTTAATGCAAAATTTAATAATGGTTAATCCCAAAAGAGTAAACTTGTTCCTTTCAAATGCTCCTGCAAAGCTTTTAGAAAAGCTAGGAAGGAAAAATGCTTTAGCAGTATTCCGTGAGGCAGCTCAAAAGGTATCAGCCTACCAATATTTTCTCGAAGAGCACAGTATTGATCCTAGGAAAATAAAGTACTGGGAGGAAATTCCTCTTACAGACAAGGAGAATTATTTTAGGAAATACCCATTTGAGGAACTCTGTTTAGAACCCTTGGGTATGATGGACATTATTTACCGTAGCTCGGGAAATTCAGGACAACCATTTTACTGGCCGCAGTTAGCGAGTAAGGACAAAATGATACCTGCATACTTTGATCTTTATTACAACTATCTTCTTGATCTGAGGCATTCAACACTGATTGTCAACGTTCTCGCTATGGGTACGTGGGTTGCTGGAATCACAATCACAACAAATCTAAAACAAATAGCATTAAAGGACGATTATAAACTAACTATTGTTTCCCCCGGGTCTGATATTAAAAGTGCTTTAGAACTAATTGAGAGATTCGGTAAGCTATACGACCAAATCTTAATAATTGGCTACCCGCCTTTTACTGAACATCTTATATCAAAAGGAGAGGAAACAGGGATCAAGTGGCAAGAAATGCGGATAAGAATTCAAACGGGGGGTGAGCCATTCACAGAAGCTTGGCGTGAGAAAGTTAAGGAAAGATTAGGGATAGCTAAGGATGATCTTCTTGGAGTAACTAGTGTTTTTGGTTCATCTGATACTGGCTCTGGAATGGTTGGTT
The DNA here is from genome assembly GCA_030018275.1 of Actinomycetota bacterium. Classification (NCBI taxonomy): domain Bacteria; kingdom Bacillati; phylum Actinomycetota; species Actinomycetota bacterium. The sequence continues at coordinate 47,991 of JASEGB010000008.1, forward strand.
TTGAAACCGCACTCACTATCTTAATTAAAAAGCTGGCTTCCCAAAATGAGAAGTTATGCGTAGAACTATTCAAAGGCATCCGATTGCCGACTTTAATGCAGTTTGTACCCATGAGCTACTTTATAGAGGAAATTGATGGTGAGATTGTGCTTACCGCCAAGAGTGGTATTCCATTAGTCCGCTACAATATTCATGACCGAGGAGGAGTGGTTTCCTTTGACAAAATGGTAGAAATACTTCACTTGCATGGGTACGATGTAATCTCACTTCTTTCTCAAATGGGATACAAAACTATCTGGCGTCTGCCTTTCTTTTACTGCTTCGGTCGGAGAGACGCTGTTTCAATCGATGGTGCTAATATCTATGCCGAAGATATCCAGGAGGCTATTTCAGAAAAGGCAATAAAAGAAATCAATAATTTTAAGCTATCAATTGAGGAAGGTGAAAAACAAAATATGCGCTTTATAATTTTTGTGGAGTTGAGAGAAGGTATAGAACCGAAAGATGAAATGGTAAAGTTATATCATAATATTTTCTTAGAAAAGCTCCTGGAATTGAACGATGATTTTCGTAAATCGTACCAAGATAATCCCCAATCTTGCGATCCTTTAATTAAGATTTATAAGCTTGGTCAAGGACCATTTGCTGAAGATGTTGGGAGAATTAAACAAAAACGCATCATTTGATAAAAATGAACGAGTTTTGTGACGAAATCCCTCTCACCCTCCCGCTTTATGGCTTTCTCAAATTTAAGCAACCCCTAAAGTACCTGACAATTGATACCGATAATTAATGTGATAATTGCGAAAGGAGGATTTCAAAGTTGCCTCTTCCTTTTTTTCATTTATGTATTTTATGCGCAATAATAATCTCCATTGTGATTATGGGATCATTTGTCTATTTCAGAGATAGGAGAAGTAGTACCCACAGAGCTTTTGCTGCTCTGACGCTTAGCATTACCATTTGGATATTATCTCTCTATATATCTGATCTACATCTGAGTTATAGCGCAGCACTTTTGTGGAATCGTATAGTAATGGCCGCAGGTGTTTCAATGGGAATGACCATATTTCATTTTTCTATGGTTTTCCCAGAAAGGAAAGTTTGGCTCCCTCCATGGTATAAGTTTGGAAACTTTTTTATCGGCTTTCTTTTTATCCTGGCAACCCTTTTCACTGATTTAGTTGTCAAGGAAATCCAATACTTTAACTGGGGCATTAATATTGCTTCTGGATACTTATTCATACCTGTGCTGATTTGGGCTTCGAGTATTGTTGGAGCTACTTTTATTAATTTTGGCATAAAATTTTTCAAGTTCCAGGGGATAAGAAAAATTCAACTTTTGTATTTATTTGCTGGTTTTTTCTTTTTTCTTGGAATCGGGATGATAACTAATCTAATTCTCCCAGTAATAACTGGCATGAATCCTCTGGCTAAGTTTGGTCCTTATTTCGTTGTATTTTTAGTAGGTTTCACTGCTTATGCGATTGTTAAGTATCGTCTCATGGATATTAGGTTGGTTGTGGCCAGAAGTGTGGTTTACTCACTATTAGTTCTAGCTATAGGTGCCATTTACATTTCAATAATCTTCTTCCTAAAGCGCGGTTATGAAACCACTTTGCACATTAATCGAGACACATTGTTTATCATTGCTGGATTTGCAGTTGCCTTTGGATTCCAGCCTCTGCGAAGGTTTCTGCAGAAATATACGGATAAAATCTTCTTCAAGGAAATGTATGATCCCCAAGAGCTATTGGGCAAGCTGAGTAAAATAATGAGTTCCACATTGAAGCTCGATGACCTGCTAAATTCGATGTTGAAGATGATTGTAAGTGAGATGAGGATAGGCAAAGCAGCTTTTGTCCTAACGAGTAATGGAGATATCATCCATGTAAAAACGATTGGATACGGAAGAATATTGAATTCCTCCTGGAGGAAAGTAGCCAGTTTGATTAAAGACAAAGAGATAATTGTGGCCGATGAATTAATGGAAGAGTCTAAGGAAAAGGATATCCTGAGGGAATTGGAAATAGCCGTTTTGGTTCCCTTACAAGCGGAAAGTAACCTCATCGGGGTATTAGTACTGGGTGAAAAGCGATCGGGGGATATGTTCACCATTCAAGATTTGAAATTCTTGGGGGTTTTAGCTCCTGAAGTGGCAGTTGCCATAAAGAATGCGGAGCTATTTGAAGAGAAAGAGAAAAGGATTTTAGAGCTCAGCGCCCTTAATAAGCTGGCTTTTTCATTGGGTGCGGAGTTGGATATAAAGGATATTTTGAATCAAGCTATTGATCAAGCACTTCTTGTAACCGGAGCGGATTCAGGTTCAATAATGCTTCTAGACGAAGAGACGCAGACGCTCACTATTAAAGCAGCTCGAGGCATTGAGCCCCAATTCCAGAGAAAGACAAGGTTGAAGGTTGGTCAAGGGATCGCTGGTTGGGTAGTGAAGGCGAGTGAGCCCCTGATCATAACGGACACGGAAGATGGGCGCTTTAAAGAGCTCTTGCGACGCGATGAGATTATATCCGCCCTTTCCGTTCCCCTTAAAGCCAAAGAAAAGGTCATCGGAGTCTTAAGTGTAAATCGTAAAACTTCTAAAGAACCCTTCACCAAGGAAAATCTGAATCTGATTTCTTCATTTGCTGCCCAGGTGGCTGTAGCTATCGAAAATGCGAGGTTATACAAGGATTTGGAGATGACCTTCTTGGGTGCCATCTCCGCCCTAGCTGCTGCGGTGGAAGCGAAGGATCATTATACCTTCGGACACTCACAGGTGGTTACAAGGTACGCCATAGCCATTGCCAAGGAGCTTTCCTTACCCGAGAGCGAGATCGAAAGCATTCGGATTGCGAGTATGCTCCATGATATCGGCAAGATAGGGTTGGATGGTACTATTCTGAATAAACCGGGTAAATTAACTCCCGAGGAAAGAGCCCTGGTCAATCTACATCCCCTCATAGGTGTCAACATCCTCAAATCATTGGAGTTCTTGAAAGGGGCAATACCACTCATCCTTTATCACCATGAACATTTCGATGGTATGGGTTACCCAGAAGGAATAGCTGGAAAAGCAATTCCTCTAGGAGCGCGGATTATTGCTGTGGCTGACGCTTTCAATGCGATGGTTTCAGAACGTCCCTATCGCTCCGCACTAAGTATTGAGGAAGCAATCGAAGAACTTAGAAATTACTCAGGTACCCAATTTGATCCTACCGTAGTCGAGGCATTTTTGAGGATACTGCGAAGAGAATCAAGCGAACCCCCTGAAATGTATCTAAAGACTACTACCGACTCCTCACCCCCAACTTAGAATGGTGCGCTTGGCGGGATTTGAACCACGCTCCAGTCGCTTCGCTCCTTCCAGGGCTCCGCCCCTAGGACGCCCCCGATGAAATCGGGAGGCTGCCCCAAATGCTTGCCCGTACGGGCAAACCCCCTAGTCACGGTTTCAAATCTGCGGCAGTTTACAAGATTTACAACCATTTGGAATGAGCGATCAATTAACGTTACTTGGTGCGCTTGGCGGGATTTGAACCCGCGACCTTGGGATCCGGAGTCCCACGCTCTATCCCCTGAGCTACAAGCGCAAAATTTATACTCTATCTAATCCAAATCAAACGGGTCTAAAGACCCGTTTCTACTTTTTTGGGAACTAGTAATATCTTATATAAAAGGAGTCAAATTCGCCAGTGTAATCTTCCCACTGAACATCAATATTTCTGACATGAGCTTCGGGTGGACCTATATGACACCAGTCCACCATCCTGCGAACTTTATCCTCCTCCCCTTCAAAAACAGCTTCCACTCGGCCATCAGAGCAATTTCTCACCCAACCCGCTACATCGAGCTTTTCAGCCTGGTGACAAGTATAAGAGCGAAAGAAAACACCTTGAACTCTGCCTTCTATCAGAACATGGGCGCGAACTTTTGACATTTTCTTTATCCATCAATTGGTAAAAGTCTGTTCTTTTAAACAGGTCTAAAGACCTGTTTCTACATAAAATAATTGGAGTCTAAAGACCTATTTCTACTTTTTGGGAGAACTAGACTATCGTCAGTGGATGCGTTTCAAGAAGGGTTCTATGTATCTACGCTGCACGGGGTCGACTGATTGCTCCAATAGGACCAAGACAATGTATCGAGGTTCAAAGGGAGTGGCCTTGGGATACATTTTAGCCTCATATGGAAGCCTATTTCCCTTCAAATAATTGCAAGCTGAGCAAGCAGTGGTTACATTATCCCAGGTATCTGTACCACCTTTGCAGAGGGGTTTTACGTGCTCTCGAGTTAAATACTCCCCCTTTCTAAATTCACTTTTATGACGTCCACAATATTGGCAGGTATAGTGATCCCGGGCAAAAAGTATGGAATTGGTAACTATTCCGCGAAGCCTGCGGGGAATTTCCACATATTTAATTAATCTAATCACCAGTGGGTATGGATACTCACGTTTTTCAGAGCGAATACGCTTCTCCACATGTTCCTCTATAACCTCTGCTTTTTCTTTAAGCACCAGAATTATTGCCCGTCTAACTGGTACAAAAGTGAGGGGCTCCGCACTGGCGTTTAAAATTAAAGTTTTCCCCACAATCACCTTTAAGCTCCTTTTTATTTTTCTCTATAATAGCATCCCAAAACTTGTCAAGTTCTCGAGTCATCTCTTCCCCATCCTCTAGATGAGATGATATTAAGACTGAATCTAAGACTGGGTCTTTTCCTTGAATTCCTTTATTCTATTGAGTAAATCTTCTTTAAAATATATATGACCCAGTCCCGTTATCCTTCTCTTGGCTATTTGGGATTGGGATACTATTACATATCGCCAGTTCCCAGTGGTGGAAGAATATATGGTAGTCACCACTTTATCGCCCCTGAGTTCTGTGAGCATTTTCTGTAAACATTCAACATCCTCTGTTTTATGAACCGGTTTGCCATCCCTGGGCTTGAAATATTTTTTCATCAGCCATCACCTTATTTAACTTTATCATTAACTAACGAAATACCTCAAGACATCCCACGGCGATATTAAAGCTCTTTTTCTCCAATGCCGAGTAAATGTTTGAAATGAGGAACTATTTGGGAGGGATGGGAAATGGATGCATCAAAAAACAATGAAGGCTATGAAGTTTTGGAACTCTTTGGTATTAAATTAAAGGTCAAAAATCCGCGAATTGCGAAAATTCTGACTATGGATGCCAAAGAGGTGCTAACCGAGGACATTCGAGTGCTTAGGAAAAAATTAGCTGAGCCAGATCGAGAGGAATCGGGATTTGAGGAGATACCATCGATTTCGGAGATAGAGTCCCACAGCGTTTACCGAAAGGTCATCAATTCCATAGGCAAAAGGTTGGAATTCGATGTGAATTTGGGTGATCTATGGAGATCAACTACCGGGATGACCATCATCGTGAAGGCAATAAAGGACGGTCTCAATTTCAATCAGGCCCGTAAGTATGTAAGTGAGCTTGCTACTCAGCAAAGCAGAATAAGAAATGAGAATGCCGGGTTGTTCATAGTCGGCGATAATATCAGTTGCGATATCTTAAAAGCGGCTATCCGCAGTCAGAACTTATATCATTTGATGCGAGTGATTTCCTATGAAAATTTCAACCAAATTTTGCAACTAAAGGAAGGAGGGTACCTCAATCATAAAGGTGTAGTAACATTGATGGTACCGTTGGATAATATAGATGTGGGAGAATTAATAAATGTGATAAAAGCGGCTGCTGCACCAGCAAAATTGGAAAAATATTTCGCCAAAAGAAAGTGATTTAATGAGCCAGAGCTTTTGCCAATGCTTCCCCAAATTGCTCAGCGGCTTCCGGACCATCTGCTGTGATGATTTTCCCATCGACTTCGACCTTGCTCGCTGTATAGTAGACACCTTTCGCCGTCAATTTACCGGCTTCTGATGGCCAAACCGTCGCCTTTTTGCTGGTTAAAACTCCAGCATTAGCTAAGGTTACTGGGGCGATGCATATTGCCCCTAGCACTTTGTCAGCTTTTACTATCGTTTGTGCAATTTCATGGGCTTGGGGATCGTGCCAGAATTCAGAAGCACCTGAACCCCCAACGAAGATCACAGCGTCAAAATCCTTTACATCTGCTTCATCGAGAAGAATATCGGGTTCCACCCGCAAGCCAAACATGCCCATTGCTGGGGAACGCTCTGAGGAAGCTACTGAGATCTGGGCCCCACTTTTTTCGAGAATAGTCCTGGGCTTTTGATATTCCTCATCTCTAAAATCCCTGTTAGCTATCACCATCAATATCCGTTTTCCAGCCAAATCCGGCATTGTCTTTAAATCCCCTCCTTATCTAATATCGGTTATATCAGCTGTCTTAACCTGCTCTTTCCTCTGCGCACTTACAAGCCCCTGGTATATCTCACGAAATGCTATAAATATTAATATCGATATGAGTAACCCAAGTGCGGGATCTAGGAAAACATTGAAAACACTTAATCTGGGAGCATAGCTAACCAAAAAATTCATCAACCTTCGCAAAAACTGGACGAAGATCGCCAAGATCACAAAATCCAGAGCTTTGAATTCCGGGGGAATGAGCTTTCTTGAGAGATAGGCGTAATAAAGAGCAACAAATTGAATTACCAGGGAAACAAAGTGCACTGTTTCAATGTAAGATTTCATATTGCTCCTCCCACCTTAAATTTTGATTAAATAAGTTTTAAAATTATTTAATAATACAAATTATTTCTTCAATACATGCGATTATCCTTTTTGTTTATCAAAAATTTTGGAGATGGCTTTGCGTGGTAAATAATTTTTAAAATTTTATCAATTTGTAAATAATTTCCTTGACTTCATCGATGGAAGGGTATAATTTAAAAATTGGCTCCGGGAAGCGAGTAGGAGAAACTTCGAAAGAAGGCACTCTGAAAGTTACCCGGAGCTATTTTATATAAAAGTTAAATTAGCCGATTATTAATAATGAAGACCTGAGAGGAGTGTAAGCAACTCCGCCGAGAAGATCTCGGAATGCATTGGCTTTCAACCCTCTCAGGTCTTCACATGTCACAGTTAAGAAAGCTATTCTCAGTCCTGATTTTTCCTACCGCACTAAAATTTACTCGTTGTCTGCTTAACTACCATATGATATTCTAAGTGAGGATTCACTAGCGAGATCGGTTAGCACCAGACCGAGATGGGGAGTGGTCGAATGGTAAGACGCCAGACTCTGGATCTGGAGGTTGCAGGTTCGAGCCCTGCCTCCCCAGCCACAGGGCGCATTCGTCTAGTGGCCTAGGACACCGCCCTCTCAAGGCGGAGATCGCGGGTTCGACTCCCGCATGCGCCACCAACAATACTAAAAAATTTTCAAAAAGCGGGAAATTACGCCCGGGGGGATTTTTTGCGTTGCCTATACGGATAGGGGTAAAAGTGAACCTGGTTCTTTCCCCTCTGCTTTGCTAGGTATAGGGCTTCATCGGCCCTACTTTTAGATGGTAAGCATATTATGGAAAGAGGAGACAAACTTTGGGAAATCTAAACGGAGCTTCGTGGCAGGATTTTTTGTGCTCTCCTTAGGCGATCTATCGCGCGCCTCTTTCCTAAAAGTTCAAGGGTTTCAAAGAGGGGTGGGCTCACCATTCTTCCGGTAACCGCAACCCTTATTGGCTGAAAAACCTCTCGCGCGTGAAGTCCGAGCTCGTTCTGGAGAGACCTGAGGGTCCTTTCGATCCCCCCTGAATCGAACCTATCCAAAGATTCCAACCTCTCTGTAGCCATTGATAAAACCTTGGGTACTTCAGGAGCACTTAAGATCTTTTCAACGGATTTTGGATCCCATTCCACATCCTTGAAGAAGAAATCCGCGAGCTCAACGACCTCGGCGAGATTTTTCATCCTCTCTTGCTCTAAAAAAACAAGCCTCTCTAACCAGCTCATTTTCCTTTTATCCGGCGCCTCAGCTAAATAGCCCGCTCTTTCAAGAAAGGGAATAATCTCGGCCGCAAGCCTCTTAACTGGAGCATGGCGGATATAATAACCATTCATCCACTCAAGTTTTCCAATGTCAAAAACGGCTGGGGCTTTCGATACCCTCTCCAGAGAAAATTTCTCGATCAGTTCATTCCTACTTATCAAGGTGGTTTTCTCATCTAAAGACCAGCCCAAGAGAGCTAAGTAGTTGACCATCGCTTCCGGTAGATATCCTTTATTTCGATATTCTTCAATGGATGTAGCTCCGTGACGCTTACTCAAAGGTTTCCGATCAGGTCCCACAATCATCGGTAGATGCGCAAATAGCGGAGGTTCCGAGTTCAGAGCGTTGTATAGAAGAACCTGTTTTGGTGTGTTGGGCAGGTGATCCTCTCCCCGAATTACGTGGGTAATCTCCATGGCTTTATCGTCGACGACTACGGCGAAGTTATAGGTTGGGCTGCCGTCGGCTCGAAGAAGGACGAAATCATCGAGGAGTCTATTCTCGAAGTGAACTTCGCCTCGAATGAGATCGGATATGGTGGTTACCCCTTCAAGGGGACAAGCAAATCTTATAGCCGGTTTTCGCTCCCTTTCGAGCACCCTCCTCTGCTCAGAACTTAAAGCTCGGCATCTTCTGTCGTAGCGAGGCGGGATGCCCGCCTTGAGAGCTTCCTCGCGTCGAGTCTCAAGCTCCTCTGGAGTGCAGTAACAAAAGTAAGCCTTTTTTTCATCGAGCAAACGCTGGACAGCCTCGTGATAGAGTGAGAATCGTTCGGTCTGGCGATAGGGGCCTTCGTCCCAATCCAGACCGAGCCATTTTAAGGAGGAAATGATCACTTCTATCGCTTCCTCCGTCGATCTAGTGCGATCGGTATCCTCTATCCTGAGAATGAAACTTCCCTTATTCTTTCGAGCAAAAAGCCAATTATAGAGGGCTGTTCGGGCTCCTCCGATATGCAAATAACCGGTGGGACTGGGAGCAAAGCGGACACGGACGGCTTGCCCTTTGTCCCTTATTGCCTGTCGCAGATCTTGTTCTATTTGTTTTTCGAGCCATTCTTCCTCGAGCTTGCGTCTTTTGTCGGGAATTACTTTCGTGGGAGGGGGCATCGGCTTTCTGATTGACTTGTAGATATCCAGTTCGTCGGAGATTTTCTTTTTCTTACTCATGCATCCCACCGTTTTAGTAATTATTAACCCTGGACATAATTCATTCACGGGAGTTTCTTCCACCACGCTGTTTATCAGGTCAATGCAAAATGTAAAAATCAAAAATAAAAATCACAAATCAAAATGTAAAATTGTTATTTTTTAAACCATTTTAAATTTTGGATTGTCATTTTGCACTTTTCATTTTGGATTTTGAATTTGAGATGAGCTCAATTGAGATTTATGTCTAGCTATAGTGATTATGTCCATGTTTCAATTTGACAACGGGTCACGCTCTCTTATCAGGGTAATTTTACTCCCAACTTTTAATCCTAACTTGACGGAGGCACTTCCCTGGTTTACAGCAATACAAAGATGATCAGATGAATCCACCAATAAGAGGAGCTCACCAGCCTTTACTTCGCCAAAAGTCCTCAAAAGGGGCAGGATTATACCCTTCTCATCCCATTTTACCAAAATTTGGTTTTTCAATCTTATGCCACATTTCATCAACTCATGTAGGGTTACATTTAAGCGAAGGGTTCCAAATTTATCTACATCAATGACCTCGCAAATTATTTCCTCTCCTGAAATCCTTGCTTTGGACCAAGGGGTTTGGACAAGGTCATTTATATCGATTTCCGGTCCAAACTCATCTATATCCTTCCCTGCAGCTAGGTGAGCAGCAGCAGGGGCGAAGATGTCTCTTCCGTGAAAGGAGGGGCAAATTGGTTTGTGCATATATCTTTCATTGGTTATCTCGACAACCCTTTTAATCCCTCCTAATCTTTGAGCTGTGGGAATGAGCAGCCCATTATCGGGTCCTATCAAGTAATCTCCCCTTTTGGTCAAGATTATTATAGCCCTCCTCTTGGTTCCCACACCGGGATCGACTACGGCTAAATGAATCCCCTTGGGCATGAAGGGAACTGCACTAGCGAGTAGTAGAGCACCCTTCTTTACATTGAAATTTGGAACTTCGTGAGAAATATCGATGATCTCAGCGTGAGGAGCAATCCCCTTCACGACACCTTTGCAGACTCCAACCCATCCATCAGCTAAGCCAAAATCGCTTAAGAATGTTATAATGGGTCCCATTTGTCTCCTCTCAATCCTTTCATATGAACATAAAATGGTTAAAGTGTGTTACCCTTCCCTAATGTCTAAGGTGTCAGCCTAACTCGTTAATAGTCCAGGTTACGACTCAGCCTGTAGATTTATGTCTAGGCAAGATGCTCGGGAAAACTTACAGATGGTGATCTCTTAGGCTAATCTGATAAAGCCTTCGGTAGACCACATTTATTTGCCAGAATACAAAAAACTTGTATATGGAACGCAGGTGCCGTAAGGATTTAAGCATTCTCATGAAGATTGCCCAATAGGAGTAAACCTTCTGGCAGGCCCAATCATAATGGGCTCGAAATTCCTCGGGTGACATGAGCTTGGGATGGAACACCACGTGAGTAGTGTCATATTTCTCCCACCTGTTGTGCAGAATGCGTCCGGTTTCCTCCAACTTCTCGCGGAGAGCAGTTCCCGGATAGGGAGTTAACACAGTAAGTTGGGGAACCTCTATATTCAACCGTTTGATGAAATTCACGGTTCTTTTAAATACACCCGGATCTTCTTCATCAAACCCGAAGACAAAGCAACCAATAATCCCTATTCCTTGGGAGTGTATCCTGCGAATGGCTTCTGCGTATTCGATTATCTTATTCACCTTTTTGCCCATGGCTTCGATGGCCTCGTTCACCAGGGATTCGAAACCCATGAGTATTCCAACGCAGCCACTGCTTGCAGCCAACTTTAGCAAGGACCAATCCTTTGCCAGATTGAGGGAACCTTGACTTATCCACTTTATCTTCAAAGGGATTAAGGCTTTGAAAAGCTCCTTAGCATACTTGGGATTTCCCACAATATTATTGTCGGTGAAGAATATAAACCTCTCCTTCAAATCCTTTATCTCTTGTACAACCTCCTGGATGGGTCGATAGCGGATGTTGTTACCGAAAAAAGTCGTGGTAGAGCAAAAACTGCAGTTGAAGGGACAGCCCCTTGATGTCTCTACTTTGGGGACATTCACATAAGCTTTTTCATTCATTAAATCTCGACGAGGCCTTGACAGATTCGTCAGATCGGGTTTCTTCTTTGAACGATAGAATTTTTGAAGACTCCCTCTTCTGAAATCATCGAGCATCTTCTGCCAGACTCCCTCCGCTTCTCCCAGGATAATAGCATCGGCATGGGCAATTGCCTCCTCCGGTACGAGGGTAGGATGAACGCCTCCCATCACTACCTTTACCCCTCGAGTGCGAAACTCATCGGCGATCTCATAGGCCCGGGGGGCACTTGGGGTAAGAGTGGTAATGCAAACCAGATCAACCGGTTTATTGAAATCGATTTCCTCCACATTCTCATCGGTGATGGAGACTTCAACGTCGGGGGGATTCAACCCAGCTAAAATGGGTGGAGTTAAGGAACTCATATACATCTTTCCAAATAACCTCACATTCGTTGGGTGATAGGGTTGGATAATTTCTAACTTCAAAATAATCACCATCCATTAATTTTAAATCTCCAATTCCCTTCCATAATCATCTGCGAGCCTGTGGACATCATCCTCAAGGGAATAGCCGAAGGCAACCTCCAATATCCTCCCCCTTTTTCCCTTGGAGGATATGCGGTGAACCTGACCCGCTGGGATGAAAAACTCTTCACCCACCTTGGCATCGTGGATCTCATCGCCGATTTGAACCCTTAAACCCTTGTCCAGTATCACCCAGGTGTCGCTCCTTAAGTTGTGCCAATGCAAACTGGTTTCTTGATTGGGTTGTATGGTGATGAGCTTCACGGAACAGGTTTTATTGAGAGCATAAATGTTTAAATGACCCCAAGGCTTATCGACCTTCATGACCACCACCTTCATTCTTCTACCATATTCATTCACATTATAGCGCAAATCAAAATCAAACCTTCGATCTATAAAATTTTCAAAAGATTGACCATTTCAATGGTGGACATGGCTGCCTGCCAACCCTTGTTGCCGGATTTAGTGCCAGCGCGCTCTATTGCTTGCTCGATGGTATCGGCGGTAATTATCCCAAAGGAGATGGGGACACCGGTATCCAAATTTATCTTGGCAATGCCCTTGGCTACCTCGCTGCAGATGTATTCAAAATGGGGGGTATCACCCCGAAGAATCACCCCCAGACAGATGAGACCGTCGTATCTCTTGGAGAGGGCCATCCTCCTGGCGATCAATGGTATCTCAAAGGAACCCGGAGTCCAAACCACCTCGATGTTTTCATCCCGAGCATCATGTCGCTTGAGGGCATCCATTGCCCCTTCCAAAAGTCTTTTACTTAAAAACTCATTGAATCGACTGACGATAATCCCAAATTTAAAATCCCGCGCAATAAGTTTCCCTTCATAAATTTTCATGATTTCCTCCCTTCCATTATCGACCCTGGTTACTCAAAAATCGTCGCCTGCAGTGAGTTAAGAATTGCTTTTTCGAGCGACTAGTCTTCTAGCTCAAATAGGTGAGCTAATTTATCTCTTTTGACTCGTAAGTAGTCGATGTTGTGAAAACTAGGTCGTACAACCAGCGGTACCCTTTCGGTGATCTTTAAACCATAACCCTCCAATCCCACTATCTTTCTGGGGTTATTGGTCATTAAACGCATCGATGTGATGCCCAAATCGACCAATATTTGAGCCCCAATGCCATAGTCCCTGAGGTCTGGCGGGAAACCCAGCTCTTTATTCGCTTCTACTGTATCCTTCCCTTCTTCCTGAAGCTCATAAGCCCTGAGTTTATTGACAAGTCCTATGCCTCTCCCCTCCTGTCCTATAATGTACAGAAAGACTCCGCGCTCCTCCTGAGCTATCTTCTTTAAAGCTTCCTCCAATTGACCTCCACAATCGCAGCGAAGGGAGCGAAATACATCTCCGGTCAAGCACTCAGAGTGAACTCGAACTAGGATATCATTTCCGCCTTCAACTTTCCCCTTGACCAGTGCTAAATGGCATTTTCCATCCAAAATACTTTCATAACCGATAGCTGTAAACATCCCATATTTTGTGGGTAGATTTACCTCCGCGATGCGTTTCACGAGTTTCTCGGTGCGGTGGCGAAATCTAATTAGGTCTGCAATGGTTATCATCCTCAGACCAAATTTTCCTGCGATTTTCTCCAATTGGGGAACCCGGGCCATGGTTCCATCCTCATTCATGATCTCACAGATGACACCCGCTGGGAAAAGTCCCGCTAATTTTGCCAAATCCACGGCTGCTTCGGTATGGCCGGCTCTCTCCAAAACCCCGCCTCTTTTGGCTCGAAGCGGGAAAACGTGACCGGGCATGGAGATATCCTCCGGCTTGGTCTTAGGATTTACGACCGTTCGGATGGTGATTGCTCTATCGCGTGCGGATATGCCCGTAGTTGTGTTGTGCTTCGCATCGATGGAAACCGTAAAGGCAGTTTCATGAGATGATGTATTGTTGGGAACCATGGTGGGGATTTTAAGCTGGTCCAATCTCTCGAGGGTACAGGGTAGACAAATGAGACCTCTCCCGTGTTTGGCCATGAAATTTATAGCCTCAGGGGTAACTTTCTCCGCAGCCACGCAGAAATCTCCCTCATTTTCACGATCCTCATCATCCACTACGATGACCATCCCACCCCTTTTTATCTCCTCGATCGCTTCTTCGATGGAACTAAAAGCCACCTCTTCACCCCCCTGAAGTAAAACCGTGTTTTAAAAGCGTTTCTAAAGTTAGATTGCCCTTAACCGATTTTCTTAAGAAGCTTTCGATATACTTTCCGAAAATATCCGCTTCCAAATTTACTTTGAGACCTGGACCCTTAAAACCCAATGTTGTTACCCTTGCCGTGTGGGGAATAATGGAAATAGTGAAAGCGGAAGTAGAAATATCGACTATGGTCAGACTCACTCCATCTACCGCAATTGAGCCTTGCGGTATTAAATATCGACTAACTTGAGACGGAGCCTCGATCTTAAGGATAATTGCATTACCTTTCCTAATTTTGTTGAGGATTGCTCCTACACCATCAACATGCCCGGTTACCATATGCCCACCGAGACGATCATGGAATCTCAAAGCCCTTTCCAAATTCACGACATCTCCGGATTTTAACTCGCCCAGATTCGTCCTTTCCAGCGTCTCGGGCGAAATATCCACTCGAAATCCATTCCCCCTTCGCTCGGTAACCGTGAGGCAGACTCCATTTACAGCGATGGAGTCTCCAATCTTCAAATCCTCCGTCACCTTTGGGGCAAATACCTCCAAAGTGCATTTACCTCCGCTTTTCGTGAGTGCTTTAACTCCTCCAAGTTCCTCAATTATGCCCGTGAACATACCACAACTCCCTTGAAAGATAGGGATGAGTTATGAGTCATAAGTGAAAAGAGAAAGAAGAATTCTTGTTTCACTCTAGACTTATCCCTCTAGACTTACTCCCTCTAGACTTACTCCCTTCTTAGGGTAGGCTTCTATCATCAGGTCTTCGCCGACCCTTTTCACGTCCGTTATTTTAAGGTTGGGTGCCTGGTCAATGGCTTCAATGCTTTCTCCGCCTATAACTCCAGGGGTATCATCTCCTCCTATGAGTTTTGGAGCGATAAAGAACAAAAATTTATCCACGATTCCAGCCTTGATGGCCGATGCGCTGAGCAGCGAACCTCCTTCCAAAAGAACGCTGGTTATCTCCCTTTCTCCCAGTTCCTTCATGAGTTTGACCAGGTCAACTCTTCCATCTTTTCTGGGGACGGGGAGAACTTCAACCCCGTATTGGCGAAGAGTTTGAATTTTTTCTTCATCAGCATTAGCAACGGCCAGAATTGTGGGAATCTCTGAAGCCGTTTTGACTATCTTGGAATCCAGGGGGATTCTTGCTTTACTGTCTATGATGATGCGAATGGGATTATGTGTTTCTCCACCCTGAAGTCTCACCGTAAGTAGGGGATTATCCAGAAGAACGGTTCCTATTCCAACCATGATAGAATCGTATTCACCGCGGAGGCGATGGACTTCCTTGCGGGATTTCTCACTCGTTATCCGGGTAGCACTCCCTCTTTTTGCCGTAATTTTCCCATCCATACTCATGGCCACTTTCATTAAAACGAAGGGCAAACCCGTCGTTATGTACTTAATGTAGATCTCATTTTGATGAGCGATTTCTTGGCTTAAAATGCCCACTTCGACGTCGATTCCTTTGAGTTTAAGCTGCTCGATACCCCTTCCACAAACCTTGGGATTGGGGTCGATTAATCCCACTATAACCCTTGAAATTCCAGACTCAATGATCGCTTCAGTGCAGGGAGAAGTTCTTCCATAAATACAACAGGGTTCCAGAGTTATATACATCGTAGCCCCTTTTGCCTCCTCCTGAGCTTCATTAAGGGCGTTTATCTCAGCGTGAGGCTCCCCAGCTCTGGTGTGGAAACCTTCCCCCACTATTGCTCCATCCTTAACTATTACCGCTCCCACAAGGGGATTGGGGCTGGTTCTTCC
The DNA here is from genome assembly GCA_030018275.1 of Actinomycetota bacterium. NCBI lineage: Bacteria > Bacillati > Actinomycetota > Actinomycetota bacterium. The sequence continues at coordinate 63,623 of JASEGB010000008.1, forward strand.
TCGCCCCTTCTCTGCTAGCTCGATTGCCCGCCTCATGTATTGTCCATGCATGAGAATTCCCTCACAGCTAAAATAGCCATTCCAATATTTTTGTCTCTTATTAAAAAGAAATGCCAAGGAGAGGTCCTTGGCAATAGCCAATACTCAAGGAACCTTCTCCCATCCAGACTATACTGTCGGCTCTGGAATTCCCTTTCGGGTCACCAGATCCACCCCACCTTAAGCACTAGTGCTAATTATTTGGTAATTGGTATATTATTCTTATTCACCCAATAACCTAGTGACCTAATTGCCCAAATGGGATTCGCGGGCTTTACCGCCGGTCGGGACTTCCCACCACCAATACTTGCTGCCACTCTCTTCCTCACTTAGAGCAAAGTAGCTTGGCAGTAGGTCACCCTGCCCCGAAGGTTTCCCATATTTCATTTGCAAAAACTATAACAAAAGATTACAGCTTAGGCAAGCCTGTCTGCCGACAGGCAGGGGAAATTACTTTTCTTAAGTTCCTTATGGCCTCGCCGATATCAATGTGGTTAAAAATGGCAGAACCTGCAACTAGGATATCCGCCCCCGCCTTTACGATATCCAGGGCATTCTTCTGAGAAACCCCTCCATCAACCTCTATTGCTACCGAAGGATTGCGCTCTTCAATCATATTTTTAAGAAGACGTATCTTCTCTAGGGTTTGAGGAATGAACTCTTGTCCCTCAAAACCAGGATTAACTGACATAATGACCACGAAATGTATCTCCGGTAGAATGTTGATGAGATTTGTTAGAGTTGTTGCAGGATTTAGGGCTACTCCAACACCTAGATTACTATAAGTCTTAACCCTCTGGATTACTCGATGTAGATGAGTACAGGCTTCAAAGTGGACGGAGAGGAGATTGGCTCCAGCTTCAATGAAATCCTCGATGAAGAATTCTGGGTTCTCGATCATCAGGTGCACATCAAAGGGGATATTGGCATACCGCTTGATAGCAGAAATTGCGGAGGGACCGATGGAGATATTGGGCACGAAATGACCGTCCATGACATCGATATGGATGTAATCCGCTCCGGCTTCTTCAGCTCGCTTGACTTGCTCTCCCAGGCATGCAAAATTCGCCGACAAAATTGAGGGAGCAATCTTTACCCTTTTTACCATAGGGATTCCTCTCTTAAGGTAAAAGTAATTTTAACATTGAGTTTTCCTTCCTTCAAGAACTTTCTGCCTAACTCTTATCTTGTCCCGAACCTAAATTCCAAGTCCCGAATTCCCAACTAACTCTCCTTTCTAAATCTACAAACAAATAAACCATCGGTTCCATGCCTATGGGGCAAGAGCTGAATGAATTTAAGAGGCATTTCAGCCCTTAAGGAGGGAGGAAAGAAAGAGGAGATATCCTCAAGGGAAAATTCAGGATGCTTTTTCAAGAATTCCTTCGCCACCTGCTCACTTTCCCTCTTCGAGATGGTACACACGGAGTACACCAGCACCCCCTTTCTTTTAAAAATTTTGAAGCCGAATCCAACAGTCTCGATTGTAGAAGGGAAAGTTCATCAATCTGCCGAGGAGTTTTCCGCCATCTAGCATCGGGTCGCCTGGCTAAGCCACCCAATCCCGAGCAAGGGGCATCCACCAAGACTCTATCCACGGGTGATTCCACAATCTCTCCAAGCCTTGTGGAATCACCTTGAATGATTTGGACGTTTTTGATACCTAAGCGTGAGCAATTATCCCTAACCAATCCTAAGCGATTTTGATGGATGTCCACGGCGATTATCCTTCCCTCATTCCCCATTAACTGAGCAAGGTGAGTGGTCTTTCCTCCCGGGGCTGCACAAGTATTTAAAATAACCTCCCCGGGTTTGAGGTCTACTATATGACCAACCAAGATGGAACTCTCATCCTGTAATAAGAATAGCCCTTCTCTGAATTCTGTGAGCTCGGTTACACTCCCCATATCCTCGACAATCAGGGCTTCGGGCAACCAACTTGAGCTAATTTTAAGTCCTTCACTTTCAAGGCGACGAGCCAAATTTGAGAGGGAAATTTTGAGGGTGTTCACTCGAATAACCATTCGAGGGCGAACATCATTTGTTTGGCACAGTAAAGCGGTCTCCTCAAAACCGAAATCCCTTACCTACATCTCTACAATCCAGCACGGGTGGGAATGCTTAAAGGAGATATACCCAATGGGTCATCTTGGTGGTCGGGCCAGGGAAGTTTTTCCCTGCCTCGAATGACCCTGTGCAGGATCGCATTGACGAAACTCCCCATAGCGGGGTGAAAGTATTTCTTGGCTAATTCGACAGTTTCGTTGCAGAAGGCGTGATTGGGAATCTTATCGAGGTAAAGAATTTGATAACAACCAAGCCTAAGGATATCCAAGGCTTTCTCTTGAATCTTGCTCGGCTTTGGCGGGTAAAAGCGGGTTAAAATCCAATCCAAAGTGCCTTCATTTCTAAGGGTTCCGCACGAGTTCAGCAACTAGAGCTCTGTCGCGCTTTGATAGATCACTTTCCGCCAAAAGTCTGGAGAGAACGAGATTGGCATAACTCCCAGTCTCATGAACCCTGCATATTGCCTCCAAAGCCACTTCCCTCGCAGTTTTCATGCAATTCGCCTCTCGAGTTTCTCTCCAGCTTCTACTCTATATCCCCTGCAGAATTCAGCAGCGATCATCCTTCTCCTGCCTTCGGGTTGAACTTCGACCATGAGAAGTTGGCCCCGTCCACAAGCAACTATAAAACCTTTGTTGGCATCGACATCGATGATCATTCCCGGTTCACGGATCGATATCTGAAATTTGGCATCTGGCATCACTTCTGCCCACCAAATTTTAAGCCTCTTACCTTTATAAAAGGTGAAAGCACCTAGGGAAGGATTCAAAGCTCTAATGAGATTCCTTATTCCATCTGCGGGAAGAGCCCAGTCTATTATCATTTCATCTTTTTCTATTTTGGGAGCATAGGTTGCATTCTTGTGATCTTGCTTAATGGGGGTAATGGCTCCCTTCGATAACCCTTCAATGGTCGATAAGAGTAACTCCGCTCCTAGCTTGGAAAGTTTATCCTCCAAGTTTCCCGAGGTATCGTCGGGGGAAATTGGAATGGCAGATTGCAAAAGGATGTCCCCAGTATCCAAACCTTGATCCATGAGCATCGTGGTGATACCCGTCATCGTGCAACCATCAAGGATCGCCCTTTGGATGGGAGCAGCCCCCCTATACCTAGGGAGAAGAGAGGCATGAACATTGACACAACCATACCTGGGCAACTCGATCAACCAATTGGGTATGATCTTCCCATAAGCCACTACCACGATGATATCGGGCTTTAACAAGCTAATTTCCCTTCGCACTTCATCACTTCTCAAGGTCTCAGGTTGAAAAACGGGGATTCCATGTCGGAGGGCAAATTCTTTCAGAGGAGGTGGGGTGGGTTTCAAGCTCCTTCCCTTGGGACGATCCGGCTGAGTAACAACGGTAACTATTCCATAACCAGCCTTGAGGAGAACTTCGAGACTAGGGATTGCGAAGTGCGGAGTTCCCATGAATAATACTCTCATAATCATCTATCACCCCAAATTTCATTAATTAAGCAAGAATTAAGTCGAGCAAGTTAAATTACTGAATACGAATATATTGGCTTATCTGTTGCAGAGCCTTTTGACGCTCGCTTTTACTTGCCCGGTCAAGGATGAGTATCCCATCAAGATGATCGACCTCGTGCTGAATAATCCTGGCCTGCAACCCTTCCATGGATAACTCCAGTCCCTTTCCTTGAGGACTAAGGGCTTTAACCTTAATCTTTTGGGGGCGGCTTATGAGAATTCTGACACCCGGAAGACTTAGGCAGCCTTCCTCCTGCACCTCAGTTTCCTTACTTCGCCAAATAATTTGAGGATTGATGTAAACGGATGGCCCATCACCTAAGTCAGAGACTATAACCCGCTTTAAAATCCCTATTTGAGGAGCAGCCAGTCCCATTCCAGGAGCATTGTGCAATGTATCGATGAGATTCTTCGCCAGCTTTTTGACCTCTTGATCGATTTTTTCTATGGGAAATGCCTTTTCCCGTAGCACGGGATCACCAAACTTCCTAATTTCCAGAACCGCCACCTATGCTCACCTCAAAGTCCGATCTCTTAATCGACCACGCAATCACCCGTTTAGGCTGTAGCCAAAAGTGAAATTATCTTTTTACTCCCAACTCCTCACTACCGACTAAATTTAGAGTAGCCACACGGGATCCACATCTATGAATAGGGTCACATCTTTGGAATATTTCTCCGGTAATAATCGTTTGTGATTTTCCTTAAGAAAAGTCTTAACGGCACGAGGATTTGATATCTTAAGGACAATGTGCCATCTATATTTATTTCCCAGCTTCTGAAGAGGGGCGGGTGCTGGACCGAGGAGATCAAAAAGACCGTCGAGTTTGCTTTGGAGAAACCTTCCAATGCTTAATGCTACTTCCCTTGCCCTCCTTTCATCCCTTGCCGATATCAGAATGTTAATCAATTCGCAGAAGGGAGGATATTTTAACTCCTTCCTCAAACTTATCTCTTTCAGGTAAAAGGAATCGTAATTTCCTCGGAGCATCGCCTTAATGGCATAATTTTCGGGACAATATGTTTGAACGACCACGGTTCCGGGTCGTTGTCCTCTACCAGCTCTTCCACCAACCTGCATTAATAGTTGAAAAGTTCGCTCCGCTGCCCTGAAATCTGGGAGATTAAGAGCGGTATCCGCATTTATGATTCCTACCAAGGTGACCTCAGGAAAATCGAGTCCCTTGGCGATCATCTGAGTACCCAGGAGCACTCCCACCCTCTCTTCCTTAAACTCAATCAACCTGCGCCGATGGGCACCTCTTCGAACCGTAGTATCAGCATCCATCCTGATTATGGGCAAATCTGGAAATAAATTTTTGAGTTCGCTTTCAACCCTCTGAGTTCCAACGCCGAAATAGCGAATCCGATGACCCTTACATTTAGAACAGACACAAGGAGCGGGTCTTACATAACCACAGTGGTGGCACTTTAAAACCCTCTTATCCTGATGATAAGTCAGCGAAACGGCACATCTTTTACATTTTATCACCAAACCGCAATCCCTGCACAGCAGAAAACCGCAGTAACCTCGTCTATTCAAGAATAATATCATTTTCCCTCTGGAATTGATACATTCCTTCATCCGTTCGCGTAGAGTTGAACTGAATATGCCTTTATTGATTTCCCTCCTCATATCCACCAGCTGTATACCTGGCAATGGTCTGTTCTCAATGCGTCTGGTCAAATAAATTAGTTCATACTCTCCCCTTTCCGCTTTGAACTTGCTCTCCACTGATGGAGTAGCGCTTCCCAAAATCACACAAGCGTTGTTCAACTGAGCTCGTTTTAATGCTACATCTCGGGCATGATATCTAGGATTTCGATTTTGCTTATAGGTGCTCTCATGCTCTTCATCCACAACAATCAATCCCAAATTGCTTACGGGGGCAAACAATGCTGAGCGAGCACCCACTACCACCTTATAACGTCCTTCCCTGACCCTTCTCCACTGGTCAAATCTCTCACCCAAACCCAATCCACTGTGGAGAATGGCCACGATCTCACCAAACCTTGAGCGGAAACGATGCACCATTTGTGGGGTGAGAGCAATCTCTGGGACCAAGACGATGGCGGTCTTTCCTTTCTTGAGGATGTGGGAGATGGCTTGAAGATAGATTTCCGTCTTTCCACTTCCGGTGACACCTTGTAAGAGAAAAACGGAGGGTGCTTCTCCATCGATTGATTCCGTGATCCTTTGAAGAGCCTCGGCTTGCTCGCAGGTCAAAGTGGAAGGAGTTTGAAAATTTTCGGGATAATAAAAATCTGCATCTCGAAATGTTGGATGATCGAAAATCTTCACAATTCCCTTACCCACGAGCGATTTTAGGGAGGTATAAGAAGCATCCACCAAGGATAGCAACTCGTGGACGGGCATTTTGGGTTCTTCCGAAAGGACCTCCAATATTCTTTGCTGCTTGGGTGCTTTAGTAGTTAAAGATCTAGCTACCGTTTCAGCTTCCTGACTGGATAAATTGAGCCGAATATACCGTTCTTTTTTGACATCAACCCTGGGTTGCGATATCCAATATTTCTTGAGAATAAACTTTTTCCCCTCTAGCTCTTTTAAAGCCGAGGAGATTTTCCCGCCACATGATTTCTTTAACGCCCGAAGTGAAATTTTTCCTCCAAGGACTGCCATCTTACGAAGAATTTCCCGCTGTCTAGGAGCTGTGGGTGAGATTTGCTTTAGCAGGTCTACGAGTTTACCATTGAGGATTATCTCTTGAGAGAGTTTACGCCCCCTCCCAGGTGGGAAGGCGAGCTTAAGAGCTTCTCCTAGCGTGCAGAGATAATGGTCAGCGATCCATTGGCAAAGTTTGATCATCTCTTCACTGAAAACTGGGGTCTCGTCCAAGATATCTATTATGGAACTGAGATGGGAAACGGTGGATTTGGATTTGAAACCCACTACGTAACCAATTTTAAGACTCGGACCGAAGGGAACTAACACCATTGATCCAATGCAAATTCTGGAGGATAGCTCGGCTGGAATTAAATACTCGAAGGGATGATCCACTTCATGAGGGGGAATATCTACGATTATTTCGGCGTATTTTTTATCCTTCAAAGTAAATTTTTCGAACATATGTTCTCACTTCTTCATTATAGGGGAAAGGTAGCAAAGGTCAATTTCTTTTCTCTCGAGCCCTTAAGTTTTTCTCAATTAAAACCGATAAAAATAAGGGTCCCAAGATGGGTGCGCCCCTCCCCCATCTTAGGACCCTTAACTATTAAAACTCTAATCCACATTTTTCGCCTCCTCTTCCAAGTAATCAGCTTTCCTGGCATGTCTCTCCATTTCCTTGAGGAAGGGCTCAACTTGATGGTTTATCCATAAGCCAACATCCTCAACATCCAATCGCTTAAACTCCGTCAATTCCTTTGAAAGGATTTCAAGCTTTAAAGCCATATCCCTAATCCTTGCTTCATCTCCGGCCTCATTGGCCTGGGCTAATTCCCCCATCAATCTCGCTGCTTCTTTCAGCCTATTTATTTGCTGCAGGAGGGTATCGAGATTGATTCCTTCCATTTTTTCATTTGCAATGGAAAATTGCTGAAGAGCGTCATCAAATAGTTGTTGACTTCTCTGAGCACAAGTTAAAGCTTCCTTCCAATTTTTGGCATTTGAATGTTTGGTGACAGTATCAAAACTACCTGAAGCCTCTTCGAGTTTTGCTAAACCCGTGGATATAGAGGGAAGAACGGATAATATCTCATCGAACGCGGTGTATAATTTTTCCATAGTTTGGAAATATTCGAGTCGAGACTGGTAAGATTCCAAGAGTAAACTAACCTGGCGCCTTTGATTTTTAGGCAGCCTTAACTTTTTGGTCTTTTTCAGATTTTCAACAGCCATTCTCAGGCTCATCTTGGCTTCGACGATTAAGTCCGTGCATTTCCTGAGATTGCTCCGAAGCTCATCCACATTCTCCTCGTTCAAATTCTCAAATTTCATCAAAGATCCTATCTTCCGGTGAATCTTTTCCACCCTTCGCCTGTGTTCCTTCGCTTCTCCTATCCATTTACTTGCCTCCCCAACCTGGTATCTGCAACCCGATAAAGATCCGCATAAGAGGAGGGATATTAAAAGTGCAGAAAACCATCTTTGTAAAATCGCAAATTTTTCGCTCATATTCTGCTCCCTCTAACCCCTAACTGTATTAATCGCGGACATGGTTACTTCCTTACATGGTTCACAGTAATTATATCGAGAGTAAGCTATATTACATTTAATGCTTGTAGGCTAGACATAAATCTCAATTAAGCTCATCTCAAATTCAAAATTTAAAATGAAAACTGTAAAATGACAATCCAAAATTCAAAATGTTTAAATGTATTATTAACGAGTTAGGTTAACACTTTGCCCTTTGACAAACGCAGGACATGTTGACGCTTTCGGTTAAAATTAGATTATTCAAACCTAAAACCGAAAGGAGGTCAATCATGTCCCACGATGATTTAATTATCCATCATCGTGTGCAGCTTTTCAAATATGCCAAGAGGCATAATGTCAAAGCTGCCTGCCAAATCTTTGGAATCTCAAGGACCAGGTACTATGAGCTTCTCAAGGACTTCAAAAAGTATGGAAGACTAGGTCTTGCTCCTAAGAAGAGACCAAAACCCAAGATGCCCAACCAGATCAAGAAAGAGGTAGAGAAGGAGATCTTGGATTACGTCAGAGAATATCCTACCCATGGTCCGGAGAGAATAGCCAATGAACTCAAGAGAAAAACTTTTGGTCGCATCAGCTACAGCGGTGGTGGAACCTACAACGTTCTGAAGAGAAACGGCTTGAACAGAAGATTTGAAAGACTTCTCTATGCTGAGGAGCATGGAAATGGGATATTCACTGAACTCCTACAAAGGGAACTTGAGAGGAGAAAAGAAAACCATGTTGAGACGCACTATCCCGGAGAACTTCTCTCCATGGATGTGAAGCTAGTGGGAAGAATTAAAGGCATCGGGAAAATCTATCATCAGGTTGCTGTGGACTGCGATTCTTCCTTTGGCTTTGCCAAGCTCTATCTCTCTAAGAAAGCCAAGACCTCTTGTGACTTCCTTGAGAGTTCCGTTCTTCCCATCTATGAAGCATTCTCCATTCCCCTCTTAAGAGTGCTCACCGACAACGGAAAAGAATACACGGCACTTAGCAAGAGAGGTAAAAAGATACACATCTTCGAGAAGGCCTTGAGGAAATATGGCATAAGACACAGCTACACTAAGCTTAAGCATCCCTGGACAAATGGATACGCCGAGAGTTTCCACAAAACCTTGCTCAATGACTTCTATCAACTAGCATTTCGCAAGAAGATCTACACAAGCCTAGAAGAATTACAAAAGGATCTCGATGAGTTCTTACACCATTACAACTTCAAACGCACTCATCAGGGATGGAAGCTCAATGGGAAGACACCAGCTGAGAAGTTCCTAAATGGTAAAAGATGCCCGGCTCTTGAAAGTCCAAAGATTAAGTTTTCAAAGAACAATGAAAACCGAAAGTGTCAGAAGTGTCAGAAAGTGTCAACTTGACTTGTTAATAGTCCATGTAAAATTCAAAATTAAGTCCTATGTCCGACGGAGATACTTATGGAACTGTTCCGCATATCCGATTTCAAAATTTATTTGCATGGGCGTGCTGGGACACAGGAGGAAAATTACCTGGTGATTACCTCATAAGCTCTCTCGTAATCGTCGATCATCCTCTCCACGGAAAAATTGCTCTCAACATGCTTTCTGCAAGCCATTGCTATGGCTGCTCTGCGACCATCTGAAAGTGAATCCACCGTCTTAACGATCGAGATCATCTCATCCACGGTATCAACTACCCACCCAGTTGCCTCATTTTTTACAATCTCCGGTACCGAACCTCTTTTAAACGCTATAACGGGTGTGCCCGTGGCCATGGCTTCGATCATCACCAGTCCAAAAGGCTCAGACCATTGAAGTGGAAAAATAAAAGCCTTTGCTTCACCATAAAGTTTGACCTTTTCTTGAAACTCAAGCTCTGGGACCTCGATAATTTGTTCACCATCAACAAATGGTTTGATCTTGGTCTGGTAATATTCCCTATCACAGGGGTCTACTTTCCCGGAGATAATGAGCTTAATTCCCACTCGCTTGGCGATCTCAATGGCCAAGTGCACCCCCTTTTCGGGACTAAACCTCGAAATAAAGATGAAGTAATCCTTCTTTTTGGGATTGAACTCAAATTTTTCTACATCGATGGCATTATAGACTGTACAAACATAATTTAATTCTGGACAACCTACTCGTTGGCTATCGCTGACGGAGTTATAGAACTTATCTTTATTAAGCAAGAATAGTTTTTTGGCAGACTCGGGGAAAATACCATGCAATGTGTGTAGGGTGGGGGTGGGAAGAAAGGAGCTTAAAACTATTCCCAGGATACCGATGTGACTGTGGATGACGTCAAACCTTGGAGTCTCAAATTTACAAGTCTGAAAAGCATATTGCGCATGGAGAAGACCAGGGATTGGACTACCCACGAGTTCTCTCGGGGGTTTATCGTAGATGCTCCTTAAGTTTGCCTTTGTGATGGAATTTCCAGTAGCAAATATCGTTACATCATGACCTCTTCTCACCAATTCCTCGGTGAGAAGGGAAACTATTAACTCAATTCCACCATATTTCTCCGGAGGACATCTTCCCCAAATGGGTGCAACCTGTGCTATTCTCATTGCTACTAACCTTCTTCCGTCTATTGCTGCTACGATATATCCCCTGTGTTTCCTCTCAAATGAGCTTTTTCGCTCCTGCTCCAACAAATCCTGCTACTTTTTTAAAAACCTCATGTCATTGAACACAACATGGGTTACTTCGGATCGAAAACAAAGACTGCAAAAAAAATACTTGAACTTTTGGGAAAGATTTAGAAGTCTTGACCTGGGCCAAAAGAAAATGGCTTTATAAAGCCAAAAAGAGAATGTGGGCGATGCAGGATTTGAACCTGCGACCTCTGCCGTGTGAAGGCAGCGCTCTCCCCCTGAGCCAATCGCCCTCTCAAATTAATAATGTCCAGATTCGTGACCTTCCATGTGTCCGTGCTCTGCCTCTTCGTGTCCCATATGTCCATGCCCTACTCCCTTTATCTTCTCCATATAAAAGCCATAGGCGCCAGCGAGGATTAACCCCATAAGTAGCACGAATCCAAAGAATATAAATATTTTCATCGAATGCTCTCTCCTCCCAAAATTAATTTAGTGTTTAGTGGCACATCGACAATCGACCGATGTTAGTGGCCCAGTAGGATTCTTAGGCGCTTACGCGCCTTCCTATGGGGACTCCGTCCCCCTGAGGACGCTCGCTTTGCTCACCCCCCTGGAAACCATAAGCGACCGATGTTAGTGGGCCCAGTAGGATTCGAACCTACGACCCGCGGATTATGAGTCCGCTGCTCTGCCAACTGAGCTATGGGCCCTGATATAAACTTAATTTGCAATTATGATTATATCCCAACATGGACATTTTTCAAGGTACAGGGTCTTTAAGAAGAACTCTTGATCCTAGAAATCCACTCATCGGGATAGTAAATCTCTCTCCAGGTGGGCAGATTATCCCTGTCATCCCAGATCCGATTGAGGAACTCGACCCCCTCGCTTTTGACGACATAAGAAACAAACCTCTCACCCAGGATATATTGTTTTAGCTTAATATCAAGTCCAATTAACTTCTCGAGGATCAATTGAAATAAGCTCTTTCTTTTTCTTCTTTCCCTAAACACCGCCAAGAGTTTATCGTAATCCGGCAATTGCCTCCCAACTTCTACCATTACATGCTCACTATATCCCTCGATGAGACACATTAGAGCCTGGATCCTGCCAGCGAGCTCTCGGTGCTCTGGGCCTAAAAGATGCTTCCACCAAAATTGTGACCAGGAAAGTGGTCTTGAGCCCCGCAATATCTCAAGCTCAAGTTGTGAAACAGCTTTATTTGCCAGTGCGAGGTACTCTTTCAAAAGCGAGTTCAGGTAATCTCGAAGCCAGGGGTGGACATGGAACTGAAAGCTATGCGTGGATTCATGAAGGACAATCCAGAGTCTAAGGTTAAAGGGGTCGAGATTCAACTCTCGCTCTAAATTCACGATATTGGGCTCCACGAAATAAAGGAATCGCTCGGGAAAAACGCCTTCCGCTGTGGGAAGACCAAAATCATACTGAGCTAAAACCTTGGTGGACAAATGTCCCATCATCAATCCGATCTCAGTGGTGATGGATATCTGACCCACCTTTCTTAATACCTTCCCACCGGGATAAACTGAGGATAGGTAGGTCTGTAAAGCTTCCCAGTAACTCTTCGCCAATGGCTTAAGGAGAGATTTAATATTCCCCATGTTCATAACAATCCACTCGGTCCTATCAAATACGCAAACCAGATCGGTGGATGTCCATGGGTTTCCCACATAATCTGCAATCTTGGGTCGAACCATTTCCAACATGTTACAATAAGCATCCATTAAGCTTTCACGATCGAAAGGAGCTTTAGTTCCCGTATCCGAGAGGTCGAAGGCAATACCCGTGGCAACCTCCCAATTTATGAGAGATTCTGAGGGAGAGAATAGTTGGATTCCCAGCTTCTCCAGAAACCTGTACATCTTCTCAAGGGCGATTTCCCATTGCATATTTTCCACCAAGGCGATGATATCATGAAAAATGCTGATCCGAAATAAATTGAGAGACCTCGGATAAAAAGGTGGGTAGGGTTAAATCTCATCTGGTGAAGACACTAAGCTATGGAGAAGGCAACCGCTGCAGAGCCGGCCAATGTCCCTCGGATCCTTGTGGGTAGGGATGCTCTGCTCTATGGCAGCTTTCTTCAACTTGTCGAAATTATCAGGGTAGAGCAATCCTATGGAAGAGGCTCGCATGGCTGACCCGCAACCAGTGGAATATAAACGCTTTGCTCATGGGAGATACCCCGATAAAGTCTTCTGCAAGCCCTCGTGCAGGTGTAACCCCATTCATTATATTCTAATATTCTTAAGAATTTTGGAAGATTTGATATAAATGGAGGAATAAATCGATTGTAGGAGTTTAGATCAACTCCTTATGCTTTTTGGACATTAATGGCCAGCTGGCGTTAGACCACTACAACCGAAAATAGACCCACGAGATGATATAAGACCACAAGGAGAAAGATGGTTAGGGGGATTAGGGTTGCCCGCGGTGAAAGTCTCCAAAGTAAATATATGAGTATAGGGACCATGAGAAATTTATAACCCCAAAATAAGTGGGTGGATAATCCATGCAATGGATTGGCCTCCACGGCGAGACCAAAATGTGATTCTAAAATCGTCAATAATCCATCTAAAAAATTGAAATAGATGAGTAAAAAGAGCATATTAAATTATTTCTTCCACAGAGTATATTTTTCCTCTTTATTTTAGGGTCAGACCTCTCCATAGCTATTTACCTGCGGTATTAAAACCTTATTTCAAATTTTAGAGAATTAGCAACCATTGGGTCTTCTAAAATCGATATTAGTCGTCAAAAAATGTAATTAATGATTTATTGCGCCTGATTAATGGTGGTGTGGAGGTCTGACCCTTGGAGTTTGATCATGTAAGTTCCATGGAGGTCATAACCAAGCCGTCGATAATATTCCCGGACTCCGACGCCGGAGATCACCGCCATTTTTCTTATTCCAAATTCCATTAGGGCGATATCTTCGGCCTCTTTTATCAGCTTCATGCCCAGGCCTCGGTGCTGTGCGGCTTCTCTTATTTCCCCCAAGGGGACAAGCTCACCATAGGTGTGCACTTCCCTAATGATAGCCGCTCCCTCAAGTTCGGGAATGAAGTGCTTCTCGCCGCTGAAGTGATGGGAGGGAATTCGTAGACGCAAGAAGGAAAGAATGTGCTCACGCTGAGGATCTTCAAAACTTAAGAAAATTTCCCGACCCCCCGAGGCCTGATAATCATGGCGAAAGAGAATGGCATTCCCAAGCTCCCTGAAGTCAACCTCACCCCTTATCTCTCTGCACCGAATGCATCGACATCGCCAACCTCTCTTTCGCATTTCCTTCGCCACAAGCTGACGCAAATTCACTTTCTTTACCCCAGCCTCAATTCTTGGTGAGGGAATATCCCTGAAAAGACGGGAGATCCGGACATAATAAGGCAAGGATTTCTTCACCTCAGCCAAGAGGAAGACCACTTCTTCCTCACCATAAGGCTCGTATCTTCCCTCTCGCCACCAGTTATAAAGCTCGGCTTCCTTGACCACAACACAGGGATATATCTTCAACTGATCCGGTCGGAAATCCGGATTCTCAAAAAGTATTTTGAACATTTGACCATCGCGACTGAGTTCAGAACCAGGGAGATTGGGCATGATATGGTAACCCACTTTGAATCCGGCATCTTTTAGAAGACGAGTTGCGCTTATGGTTTCTTGCGTGAGATGACCTCTCTGGATCAGCTTCAAAACATCATCATAGATGCTCTGCACTCCGAGTTCGACTCTCGTCGCTCCCAATCTTCTCACCCAAAGGATCTCTTCACCATCTATGCAATCCGGACGGGTCTCCAACGTTAAACCCACACATCGATGAGGTGCTCTTTCATTGACCCCAAAAGCCTCATCGAGATCCTCCGTGTCGCACTCGTTCAGTGCATCAAAGCTGCCCCTGATGAAATCGACTTGATAATCGCGATCAAGCGTAGAGAATGTCCCTCCCATGACGATGAGTTCGATTTTATCCGTGGGATGTCCGGTCAATTCAAGTGCCCTTAACCGCATCTCAACCTGCCTTCTAGGATCAAAATCGTTCAAGACCGCCCTCATCACTGCGGGTTCATCGGCAAGATAACTTTTGGGGATATCCTTCTCGGATGGACAATAAATGCACAGACCTGGGCACTCGAAGGGTTTTGTGAGGATGGCCACCACGGCGACCCCGGATAGAGTCCTGATCCTGTTCAAGCGGAGAACCCTTTCAAGGGATTCATTCCTCCCGATTTTTCCCTGTGCAACCATCCTTCGGTAAGTTCTGAGCAGATCAGCACCCTTTGGAAAGGGTTGTTTAAATGCCCTAAGCACAGCCCTTTCGGTCTTTTGAAATGCATCGAAGGTAAATACCTTCTCCTCAATGGCTCGCTTTATTATGGTTTCCTCAAGGGAAAACTTGTTCTTATCGCTCATGAGAACACCTCGTATTTACTATACTCGACAACTAGTGTATAGAGCAAGAATGTGCTATATAAGGGTTAAGGGGGTTAATTCTTAATCCTCAAGGCTTACGGCTTGAATGAGGTAGCTGATGGAGAGGGATTTTGCACTGCACATCTTAAAAAAAGTCAAAGAAGATTACGACCGTTTAGCTCGCGAGTATTCGGAGACCCGCCTTTTTCCCTGGAAAGATATCCTCTTCCTCAAGGAATGGGTCAAAGATGGAGATCGAGTTCTCGATCTTGGCTGCGGGAATGGTCGCCTTCTCGAATTATTCAAGGACATGAATATCAAATATGTGGGACTGGATATCTCAGAAGAACTCCTAAATATAGCCAGATCAAGATATACAGGTCCGAATGTCAGCTTTGTCCTCAGCGACGCTTTGGATATACCCTTTGATGAACATTCCTTCGACGCCGTGTATGCCATTGCCCTTCTCCACCATATTCCCTCCGCCTCTTTTCGGCTAAAGATATTGAATGGGGTCCGTCGCGTTCTGAAGAGAGATGGCATCTTCGTGGCTACGGTGTGGAATCTGTGGCAAAAGAGGTACATAAAGCATATTCTGAGTACACCTTGGCTCAAAATTCTCGGTCGAACGGGGTTGGACTTCAAGGATGTCTTCATTCCCTGGAAGAAAAGGGATGGTTCGGTAGTCCAGCGCTATTGTCATGCCTTCACCAGGGGAGAGCTCCAGAAGTTAGCGGAACAGGCTGGATTTTCAATCAAAGAGGTCAGTTTCACCTTAAGGGATGGAAAAAAATCAAACATTTACCTCGTAGCGCTCAAAAGAGTCGGTAGTGAATTTAGTGAATAGTTTGAATACCTTTGTGGAATAACTTATAAAAATACAGGTTAGTCTTTTATTATGCCAGGTAACAGATTTGGATAGTGTCAGACACCAGCAAAAAACCTAACCCTTAGCGGGGAATGAAGGATCTGTAATGATGAATTGGTAGGAGTTGAGGAACATATTCCTGGGCGATGGTTGAAAAACCAAAGTTGGTCGCACCCGCAGAAAAGGCACATGCCTCATCATCGAAACCTTTAAGCAAGAGCACAAACCCAAAAATTCGATCCCTGATATAATGTAGTATCTTCCCATAGTCTCCCGGATTTATCCCGCCAAAGATCATGGCAACACGAGTGGCAAAACCAAAGGAGTGGGCATGACCATAGATTCTCACGAACGAGTTTTGCCGCCATCTCAGCTTCAGGAGCCGCTCCTATCGCGACGACAAAACCGGAGGCCGATCCATCGACAAATTTCCTACTATGCTTGCGCACAATAGCATCATCGGGAGCCCCTAACCATATATTATCTTCTGGCTCGGGACCGATAACATATTTAATAGCTTCAATAATCTCTCCTGCGAAGAGAGCAGCCATGCCGGCATCCAGAGCATCGCCCAGGTATGGCAACCAGAGTTTTTTCCTCGGAACCTTCGAAGAAAGCTTCCTGACCTGCCTGAGAACTTGTTCCACATGGGAAAGCTTCTCAACTTTTGTCCCAGTTAATCCATAAATTAAAGGTAGATAATAATCAGTGTTTGGAAATGCAACAAGATGGTTCGATCCTTTGATATCAATCGCCTTCTCAAGCTTCTCCGTTGCCTCCTCTACGGTTGCATGGGCACCTTTTATTGCGGCCGAAATAAACTCTTTAACCTCTTTTGCCATTCTATTAAAACTCTCCTTTTCTCAGTTTCGGGGAGTCCCCTTTCCGTTCCCGGACTGATCCCCAGGGATTTTCGCTTCCTTTCTATACGAGCCAAGACTTTCTCAACGATTTTAGAATACCTAGGTTCGAATTCAAGCTTACCACCGAGCTTTTCCTCCCAATTACGGGTGATGATGTTCGTTACCTTCTCGCTGGCACTCACCGGTGAACCAACTCCGAAAATTACATGGCAACCCGAGGCGGCAAAATATGACCCGATGGCCAAGGCCTTTTCACAAACCCACGCGGGAACGACCGCCACCACGGGTAAGTCACTGATGTCCTCTCCCAGTCCTCCCTCAGCTACCATATCCGCGAATATGGTAAGGATTCGTGAATTATCGATGCAAGAACCGAGATGAAGTACTGGAGGTATTCCAACAACCTTGCAGATCTGTTTCAAAAACGGACCAGCGGACTCCATGGCATCAGGGGCAAGTAAGCCATATTTGGCATTGGCAAGGGCTCCGCATCCCGTCTGAACAACTATGACATTGTGGCGAATAAGTTCCCTTACAACGTAGTTATGACCATGTCTTGGGTAACACGTGGATTATTGCATCCAACTACAGCCACGAGGCCCTTGATTCGCTCGGCGATTATGGCTTCATTTAGCGGTCGAAGGGATGCTCGATAAGTACCTCCCAACATATATCTCACGTATTCATGAGAGAAACCCGCCACTAGGTCACCGCTGACTTGAGGGATTTGCACCTCTTTTCGCCTGGGAAAATTATCGATGGCCATCCTCACAATTTCCCTGGCGATATCGAGACCCCTTTGCTCGTCAAACTCGATGTGAATGGCGCCGGGGATTTTTGCCTTTGGAAGGTGGTGATGAGCTTGGTGTGGAAATGCTTTGCCAACCTAGCTAATGCTTGCAACACGCATTGCACATCCACAACCATGACATCGACGGCCCCGGTAATGATGGCTAACTCTTGGTGGAGAAAGTCACCAGCCGGGGGTATCCCATGGCGCATTAAAATCTCATTCGAGGTGCAGCAAATGCCCACGAGGTTTATTCCTCTAGCCCCTTTTGACTTGGTAAACTTAAGTAAATCTTTATCTTTGACAGCTCTCACAATCATTTCTGAAAGGATGGGTTCATGTCCATGCACCACTATGTTTACCTCGTCTTCTTTCAATACTCCCAAATTGACCTTGGCATTTAGTGGATTGGGAGTGCCAAATAATATATCCGAAAGGTCCGTGGCCAGCATCGATCCTCCCCAACCATCCGCCAATGAAGCCCTCAACGCCTGCAGTAGAATATGCTCTGGGTCTTGATCGGTTCCCATATTGGTTCGATGCATTAGCTCTATCGCTTCGCGGTCGATCCCCTGGGGACGATGCCCAACTTGCGCCAAAGTTCCTGACGCCTTTGAGGAGCTCGGGAGATATAGGCAAGTTCACCCCGTTGTTGGCCGAAATTCGCAAGAGCGGTATTTGCCACCCGCAGGGCAATCTCCCGCTGGGAAGCATCGTTAACCTCTACGTCCATATGCTTGGCTACGGTGCGTAGTTTCTTGAAATCCTTTATTCTTAAACCAGGAGCTTTGCCCTCAGCAATTGCAAGTAGAGCAAAAGCAAGATCACGACCATGATCGGCGTGAGCAGCGCAACCTCCAGCTATAGCTCTGGCTAAATTCCTTGCTGCTATGGTGTCCAGGGTTGCCCCACAAACGCCCGTTCTTTCCCCCCTCCTGCCTAATGGCTAAACGGCACGGACCCATGAAACATACCTTGCAACAACCTCCACCAATGCCGATGGGGCATGGCTCAATTTCATCCACTCGACTGAAACAAGTTGAAAGACCTTCGCCCTTTGCCCTCTCGATCATCTGCAATGCTGCTGGATCTATGCTCTCGGTGCTCTTATTTATCATGCATCATTCTCCTCCCAAAGATTCCTGTTTTAGGCATTTTCAATCGTCAATCCAAATCCACAGGTTATAGGCAAACAGAGACTGGCTGATTCGCTGGCGAGCAAATTTAAGATTTGATCCAAAAATATGAGTGGTGCATTCTGAAGGTTCTGCCCTCAAAAGGAGGGAACGGGTGGCATCTGCCTCTTATGGATGCTGGCTTCGATTAGGCGATCCATCTTATCCTTTATCTCCCTGGAAGCCTTCCCTGTGAGGAGATATTGATCCAACTCTTCGTAGGTGACACCCAATTCCTCCTCATCGGTCTGCTCCCTCCACAGCCCAGCGCTGGGGGGCTTGGCGATGATCTCATCGGGGATGCCTAACTCCTTGGCTAGTTGGCGCACCTGTGTCTTTAGGAGGTTGCCCAAGGGTAGGATGTCCACCCCACCATCACCATACTTGGTGTTGCCGCAAAACAAAAACCTCCCGTTTCTTTCCACTAGCAAGTTGTGTGTTCCCGGTACATCAGGGCACCACACCACCCCCTTGTAAAATACCCGCTTAAACTTGGCACCATGCAACCAGCGCCGACCGTTGCCATAAATCGAGAGCTCATAGCTCTTTGAGGGTTTTATCTCAACACCATCAGTTCGGACACACGTTTTCGCGGGGCGTGTTCTAAGGGTGACGTTTGTCCCTATCTTACATGCTAACTCCACAACTTGCTCGGCCAGGCGTTGTGAAGCGGTATAATAGTAGCCGCGTCCATCCCCATCGCTATCCATTAAGCCCTCCATTAGCCGCATCAGGTATTCGGCTGGATAGTTCATAACCCAAGATGGAATGTGCTTCGCTTGGGCTGATGTCCCGCAGGCCTCCATTGCGCGGTAGAATGGCCTGCCGTATACCCAGACTTGCATATCGGTCGTTCCATATGCGATACCATTTTTCTCAAGCAGAGCGATCAGTTTAGAGCGGGCTTCGCTACCCTCAGGCAGAGCAAACCATGTTCTATAGCCGGTGTAGTCCCTCGGGATCGCAGGGGTATCTACAGTTACAAATCGGCCCGTTTCGGGATCGCGATTAGTATCCCCGCTGCCCTTCACGGACTGCACTACGGTGGAAGTCTGGGCATGTCCATCGCCAATGTACAAACCCAAGATATAAAGAAATTCATCCATTGGCATCGGTGCGAAGCGCCGTGCATTAGCCCCGATACCCTCGTGATCAAATTCGAACACCGATGGTGGCTGTGTCCCCTTCCAAGGCCTAGGGGTAGGTGTTAGCGTTGGACGCCGAGGCCATTCATCAGCCCGGCAAAACCGCGGCCGACCGTACCACTCTCTTAACATCCGATGATTTGGTGTAACCATCAGGTCTATCTTGGAACCTCGTCCTCCACCATAGGCCAGCATCTCTCCCTCGTAATCAAAGACATATACACCCGCCACAGGGCACTCGATAACATGTCCTGTATTCAGATCGAGACTGAGCACCCTGTCACCAGGCTTCAAATCTTTGTAAGTCTTCAGGCCCTCGGTTGTCACCGCCCTGGTGTGTTCATCATAACAAAAGTAACCCACGGAAATTTCGCTTTTATTTCCCGTCCCCACCACAAGATAATTCAAACAATTGGCGAAGTAGTAGAGGGTGATCATTCTCAGACGCGGTTTCAGATTGGCAACGGTCATTTCCTTTCGTGGCGAATTAGAATCATCGACGGTATTGGGAAGCTTAGATAAGAACAGATCAAAGACCTCATCCAAAACCACGGTCCTGGAATCGATGTCAAACTTCTTGGCAATCAATCTGGCATCCTCTGTATCTCTAGGATTACTATGACAAGGCATGATTACACCCAGTGAGTTGTCGGGAAAAGCCTTCTTGCAAAGAACGGCCGTCACCGACGAATCAAGGCCTCCGCTCAATCCCACTACGACTCCTTCACAACCAGCCAAGTGTACTTGCTCCCGTATCCACGAAATCAACTTTTCAACTAAAGCTTTCATCCATACATCACCTGCTTTTAAATCGCTTTTATTCATAGGCTAAGGCATTGGCATATACTTTTCAAGGATTCATTAGCCCACGAGTTAATGAAAAAGTGGTAGAGGATTGCTCCACGGTGGAGGTTGTGGTTAATAGTAAATTGTTGTCATTGGCATGCTAATCTGCACTTGCAATGGAATATGTGCAAAGAGTGAGTATCCAATAAAAAATTGTATTTATCTGGACTATTAACAAGTCAAGTTGACACTTTCTGACACTTTCGGTTTTCATTGTT
>JASEGB010000009.1:0-11813 GCA_030018275.1 Actinomycetota bacterium
GGTTTTCCACATCAGTGGTTTTGTTCCTTTTAGCTAATTTTTTGCCAAACTACAGAAAGGTGATATAATACTTTTGCAGGTATAAAATGTCGGAGTGGCGGAACTGGTAGACGCGCTGTCTTGAGGGGGCAGTGGGCATTAGCTTGTGCGGGTTCAAATCCCGCCTCCGACACCTTTAGAATAAAACCGCAGGTAAACTGCGGTTTT
Organism: Actinomycetota bacterium; assembly: GCA_030018275.1. Classification (NCBI taxonomy): domain Bacteria; kingdom Bacillati; phylum Actinomycetota; species Actinomycetota bacterium. Next base: position 208 of record JASEGB010000009.1, read on the forward strand.
TTCATATCAAGGTTTGATCCAATAACAAAAGAAACACTGTACCAAAATAGGTTGTTCTAAAAATCTAAAGGAACCCCCTTCTTGTAAAAGAAGGTTCTTTCGTATTTAAGGTGCAAATTTTCTTGGATTAAGAAGTCCACAATGCCGATGAATCTTTAACTTGAAATAGTCAATGTCTTTATATCCATAGGCCATACGTTTGAGCCTTTTAATCTTATTATTGAATCCCTCAGAAAGAGCTGAACTTGCTTTTTTCTTGAACCAATTAAGAATATATTGGGCTTTTTCTTTTACGCTTTCTGCTAACTCTTTGAACACTTCTAAAGAACTCTCCTTGGCCTGTTTAATCCAATCACTTAGGTGTTCTTCAGCCTCTTTGATATCTTTGCACTCATATACCTGCAAAAAACTCTCTTTTAACAGCATGGCCTTATAAATGGGCTCGTTTACTCTTAAGAGCCTTTCCAATGTCAAAGACTGTCTCGTAGTTAGCTTGCTCTTGTTTTTCAGTAAAATAAAGCGCTGCCGCAATTGGTCAATTGGACTATTTCTTCATCTTTGTTATTTCGAGCTTTTGCCAATTCATCTTTCCTTACCCGATCAACCGCTTGATTAACCTCTTGGGTGGCATGAAACCTATCAAGAACAATCAAAGCATTGATTGCATTCTTCTTGGTCGAGCTAATATAAGTTTTTGCTCCATCTAAGGCCACAGATTCGATCTTTTTACAATTATCATCTCCAATAGATTCATAATACTTATCTAAGACTTCGGCCTTTCTGCCTTTTTCATTCCATATTAATAGTTTCTTATCTACATCAATCACATTGGTCAGATACCGATGGTATTTACGGTAACTTACTTCATCTACACTGATATTTGCCGCTGCTGGTGGTGGACTGAGCTTTTCTTTGGCTTGTTCTTCCAATATGGCCTTATCGATTCTATAAACTTTTTCATCATCCAGCCCTAAATACCATCCAGCTTCCCCGTTGGTTGTAATCGCTTTGCTGCTATGATATCCTTCTTGATGAATTTCTCCACATTCCGAGCATATCGCTTTGTGTCCTTCTTCTGCTTCTATGCGTACATGAATTTCTTTTGGTGTAATAGAGATTATTTCGCTGACCCGATGACCTGTAATATTTATCAATTTAGTGATAGTATATAAGCACATCGATTACCTCCTGATAGGTTTTTCTCTCAAATCAACTTTATCAGGTCTTTGTGGTAATCGATGTTTCTATTTTTCTCCTCTCATCCCATATCTTAGGTTTTGCAACTAAAATACGAATGGTCTTAAAAGAACCCATTCCTCAAAAGGTTGTTAGAGGGGAATACGTTCGTGGCAAAATTATTGCAAGTTTAAGCCTGGGTTAAAAGTGAGGAAATAGCGGATTTGAATCGGAGGCATGGAGTTTCCGAAAATATACCAGTCCTCGAGGAAAGTTTAAGATTCTGAAAATTCCAAAAACAAAGACTGTTCCTGAGATGGTGGAGAATAGAAGAATCCGAGTGTTGAGTACGCGGAACCTAATTACATTGCTCAAGCTAAGCTCAGCTTTTAATCTATTTAGGCGAAGTAAAGTCCGACAGAAAATTAGCCCAAAGTCTTAACTTCAACAGCCGGCATTGTGTGCTTTGTGGTTTTAATAACTTTCTTAAAACTCCCACTCATGGAGTCTTCTCCCAGTTTAGAAAACGCTTGGGGGAAGAGATTTTCTATGGGATTTTACGCAAAATTATTGGACAGGCAATTGTCTTAAACATTATCAAGGGAACGGATGTAGCCATAGATTCTACTCACATCATTGCCTACTCCAATGGATTTGGGGTAAAGACCTGTAACTGCAAGGGAAGATGCAAATGTGAAAGAGTCCCCTCTGATCCTGATGCAAGAGTCGGAGCCAAAAGTGAGACTCATTTCTTCTTTGGCTATAAAGTTCATATGCTTGTCGATAGAGCCTCTCATCTTCCCATTGAGGTTACAGCCACTCCAGGAGATTCCGCCGACAGTCCCTACCTTATCCGTCTTTTAAAGAAGGCTAAGGATAACCACCCGAAATCAAGATCAAAAATGTCTCTGCTGATGCTGCCTACGATGCTTACGAAAATTATTCTTATCTCGCTGAAGATTGTGGAATAAATCCCTTCATTGCTCTCAATACCCGAAATGAGAATTTAAAGTTGAGATGGGAAGTATCGAAGGAGAAGAATCCTCTGTGCTTGAAGGTTAAATTTTTTTCTTTATTAGGCAGGAAAAGAGAACGTAGCAGAGAATTATTATAAATATAATTAATGATTATTATAAAAATTACAGATTAAATTAGGTAGTAATTTACTTATAGGCGATAAAAATCGAGAGGGCAAGATCTGGCGGATCCCTGAGTTTCCAAGAAGCTGAAGGCTACCTGGAACCCTTTGCCCCTCAAGATACTTATATCAGATTTGAAAGCAATGAGCAATTGGATGATAAAACGTGGTTTGGGGGCAATGGTGCTGGGCACCCCGCGGGCTGCAAACCCGTTGGCCGGCTCTAACAAAGCTGGAGGAGGTTCGATTCCCCTTGCCCCCTTTTGTGGCGTGAAAATGTCGAGTTTTTCGGTTAGGCAAATTGGAAAGGAAAAGTATGCTTTGGGGAATCGAACGTCGCTAATCGCTCTTGCTAATCGAGATTTTATAGATTTGTTAAGGAACAAAAAGCTATTCGAGTATCAGAGCTTCTAGGGAGGAACGAGTTGAGGAATCTGGTGGTGGGCACCGCCGGTCACATCGACCATGGTAAGACATATATTTCTCCTCCAAGGATGGTCGAGGGGTAACTGAGATCAAACACGCCCTCGACGAGATCGCTCAAAGGGTAAACGAGAAGGAGAGAGACAAGGCTTTCCGGTTGCCATCGATAGAGTTTTCATCACTGCCTGGTCATGGCACCGTAGTCACTGGAACCATCGCTTCCGGTCGCATCGGGGAAGGCGATAAGGTAGAGATATATCCCTTTGGCTTTAAGGCTAAAGCTCGAAGTATTCAGATACATGGACGCCGCGTCTCTGAAGCCACAGCCGGTCAAAGGGTGGGGGGTAAATCTGCCCAATGTAAAAGTAGAAGAGCTGAAGAGGGGGATGGTTCTCGCCGAAGTGGGATCTCTGATTCCTACTCACCTTATCAACGCGCGACTTCATTATCTGGAATCCAACTCGGAGCCCCTTTATCGAAGACAGAGAGTGAAGTTTTATTCCGGGACAAGCGAAGCGGTGGCTCGGGTAATACTCCTGAATGGCAAGAAGCTCCTCCTTGGGGAAAGTGCACTGGTCCAATTCAGATTGGAGAAAAAATTGGTGCCAGTTCCCTTCGACAAATACATAGTAAGGAGTTTAAGTCCCATCTCAACCATCGGAGGGGGAACGATACTCGAGACAAATTGCAGGAAATATAGGCGCTATGATCCTGATACCATCAAGCAATTGGAGGTATTCGAAAAAGGGGAACACGAAGAGATAGTGGAGTTGCTGGTCAAGAAGAGCAAATATCAACCTCTTAAACCCGATGAGATTAATCAGAAAAGCGGTTTGAATAGAAGTGGTGCCAAAAGAGTCATCGACATCTTATTACAACGCGGAATAATTCGCATTAATGGAGCTGCAATACACAAGGAATGGTATGAGGATTTAAAGCGTAAGGTTGTCGATGCCATAAAACAATGTTACCAGAGAAATCCCCTTCAGAGGATCGTACCTAAGGAGGAGTTAAAGTCCAAAATAGGGATGGCTCTCGATTCCAAATTGTATGATCGTGTCCTTCAGGATCTAACCACAGAAGGGGTGATAGAAGTCAAGGGAGGAAGGATAAGATTAGCTCACTCGAAAGCCAGTCTCACCCCTGAGCAGGAGCTCATCGCCGATAAATTGATCAAGGTCTGTAGGGATTTTGGATTCAAACCGGCTCGATTAGGAGATATCTATCGAGCACTGAATGGTCACAAGGCGATGGCGGCACCATGCACCCAGAGAATTTCGGAAAGGCGAAGGACATGATCAGGCAATATATCATTGACCACGGGAGAATCACCCTCCCCGAAGCCAAGGATCTTCTGAAAAGTGGCGTAGGGGAGCGATATCCATCATGGAGCATCTAGATGCCGTAAAGTTCACCTTGAGAGTCGATGACTACCGAATACTCCGCTGAATTTGAATCAATCTCCGAACCCTTAAACTCACCATCACCGCAGAAGGAATTTTTCCATCCTATTCCTACATTGCCTTGAAAAGTGTAGTAATCCCCTAGCATTATCTGTAACCCATTTCTCAGCGAAAGTAGCACTCCCATCAGCTATTTATGCTCTTGTACAGCAAATACTGCTTGTTTTACTCTTTTTCGGGTTCGGAAGCAATACAGAAGATGGGGGAGAGAGCTCCCATGAATATATTAGTTGTCAAAATCTTCAAGATTTTCCTCTGAGGATTTCCCTATATTAAAGTTCCAAAATAATCCTCAATTTGTGTCCTCGTGTACAAAAATTAAAAGGATTATATAATGGCTAAGGAGAATTACAAACTAAATTTGCACCTAGGACGAATTGATGCACTACGAGCTCAAAACCGATATTTTACTTAGCAAACCTAACTTATTGAAGGATATCAAGGCTCTTCTTTCTCCTTCCCTCCGAGAGAAAATCTCAAAGTACCGGAATTTGGCTCTTGGGGAGATTGCTGGTCGGGATAGTATAGCCGCCATCATCAAAACCGCCGCTCGAGACGATATAGAAGCCATTTTGCCCACACTTGTTTATACTGGCACCGAGTACGGGGATTGGGAAGCCCTGCATGCAAATGTCGACTTTGCCCGCGAGCAAATTGCGAGGAAATACCGAAAAGCCCTTTTTGATCTGGTCATATTGGGCAACCCGGTCATGTGGTGGGCGCTAAATGGTCGATTTACCTCCGTTCTCTTGGAGAAATTTGGCTTTTATTCCCCCTGTCCCGGTTGTCATCTATATATGCACTTGATAAGGGTTCCTTTGGCCAGGGAGTTGAGCTGCACCAAAATCATTGGAGGGGAAAGGGAGAGTCATGGAGATAAATTGAAGATAAATCAAATTCCCATGGCTCTTGATGCTTACACTGAACTACTGAATTTTGCGGGTATTGAGCTCATTTTGCCTCTCCGAAAGATATATTCCGATGAGGAAATTGAAGCTCTTGTGGGAGCGGGGTGGAGAGCTGGGGAGAAACAGTTAAAATGCGTGTTCAGCTCGAATTATCGCTTCCTGGATGGCAGCGTCAAATACGATGAGGATGCCATGAGAAAATATTTTGATGAGTTTGCCATTTCCGCCGGCAAGAAAATCTTGCAAGCCTGGCAGACGGGCAAAAGGGAAGTAGATTATGTTGAGCTGATAGGCAGCGTTTTGGCAGGGATAAGGGACAAGGGAGAAGTCTAGAGGGGCAAAAAGAATTTTTCACCGAAAGTCGCTAATCGAAAATCGCTAATCGATTTTGCAGGTGAGCTATATTTCACCGTCAGTATAATGGAGGTTATTATGCGCGTCTTGCTGATAATACTTGATGGATTGGGAGACAGACCAGCACCGGAATTGGGTGGAAAGACACCACTAGAGGCAGCCAATACACCAAATTTAGATAGATTAGCAGCTCAAGGTGTAACGGGTCTCATGGATCCCATAGCTCCGGGCATTGCGCCTGGAAGCGATACGGCTCACTTCGTCATATTCGGCTATTCCCTGAGCGACTTCCCCGGGAGGGGGGTCTTCGAGACCGTAGGGGAGGGATTGGAACTCAATGACGGGGATGTTGTCTGTAGAGCCAGCTTTGCCTGGGTTAAGGAACAAGATGGTTGCCTACAAGTTGTGGATCGATGCATCGGGGTCGAGGAAGAATGTTGCCAAGCACTGGCGCGGGAAATCTCAGAGAAAGAATTCGGCGGGATAAGATTCCATTTCGTCTACAACGGGAAAAGACAGGGCATCCTGTTCTTAAAGGGTGAAGCGAGCCCAAATATTACCGATTCAGATCCATTTTGCGACGATATGCCAGTGATAAAGATTCAGCCTTTGGAAGGAGTACAAGATAAACGGAAAACTAAACACACAGCTGATTGTCTCAATGAGTATCTCAAGTGGGCGTATCGAAAATTAGTCAATCACCCCGTCAATGCCTCAAGGGAAAAAGCCGGACTTCCACTGGTGAGCTTCCTGTTAACGAAGTGGGCTGGTAGGAGGAGACCATTGATACCCTTCGATGAGAAATATGGATTCAGGGCGGCCACTATCGCCTCCGGTCCCTTGTTCCGGGGGCTTGCCGCCGAGATCGGGCTGACCTTTTTCGAAGTAAAGCAAATCAAGGATGCTGAAGAGGACCTAAGAAATCGATTTAAAATGGCGGAGAGGGCGTTTAAGGAGGGTTACGATTTCGTTCACATTCATACAAAAACCATCGATGATGCCGCTCACACAAAAGATCCCACCTTCAAGAAGCGCGTCATCGAAGATGTGGATAAATCCTTTAATTACCTACTTTCAAGTCAAAATCTCATCCAAAATAGTTTGATTATTGTCACCTCAGACCATAGCACGCCAAGCAGAGGAGAGCTTATTCACTCTGGGGAACCGGTACCAATCGCCATTGTGGGAGAGAATGTCCGAAAGGATGGAGTTGAACGATTTAGCGAGTCAGCGTGCACCCAGGGATTAGGGCGGATCCGGGGCTCGGATTTGATGAATATCATCTTGGATCTAACCGATAGGATTAAATACTACGGCACAAGACCAACGGCGAGAGATATACCCCATCAACCTCGAAAAGTTATTCCATTACGCCTATTTTCGGAAGGTAGCTTGTAGTCTCTTCGGTTTTAAAAGTAGGTCCAGGGCATCTTTGGGGTCCTTCACTATTACATCGGCGGATAGAAGAGCTTCACGGGATATTCCTTCTTCACCAATAATCCCTATCCCCAGAGCAGCTTGCTTGAGCATTAACGAGTCATTCGTGCCATTTCCTATGGTAATGGTCCTTTCGGGATCCACTTTTCTTAAGAATTCCGCTTTTTGCTCTGCCTCTCGCCGTCGATTAATTTGGTGGACTTCAACCTGTAGAATTTCCTTTATCTCATCTATTCTTCCCTGAGTTCCTGCGGTGAGAACGTAGATTTTAAGGGATTTCGCCAGTTTTTTCACTCGCTCTACGATTTCCTTGGAGACCATACCATCCATGGCTATGGTGCCGTTCATGTCCAAAATGAGATTCTCAACCTCGATTGCCTTTCTTCCCGGGATGGTTAACTTGATCATGGGTTCCTCCTTGGAGAAAATACCGTGGGTAAAAATTTCAGCATCTGCATGGCAAATTCCTTCCGAAAAGGAATTATAAAAATATTTTTAATAAAATATAAAGGAAAATAATAAAACCTGTAGAATATTATAATTATAACTTAAGGCAAAAGACATTTAGATGATGGGAATCGATGGTGTTTAAACCCAAAATAGCACCATGTGCCAAAACTATATTATCCATCAAGGATGTGTTGGAGTACGGGGGCGAGAGTGGCTATATGGCTGTGGATTGCTCGCTCGATTCGAAGCTTTTAAAGCTTTTGGAATCAGAGCGTAAGAAATTTGAGGAAATTTTGAATGGAAATAATCTGGAGGTTCGGTACCACTGCGCTTTTGCCGATGGTGAGCTTGGACATGTGAATCCAAGCATTGCTCAGGCATCCTTAGTTCTTTTTAAGGATATCATCGATAGCGTCCAAAGATTTGGAGCGCGGTATATAACCGTGCATATTGGGCTGGATCGGGAATCCGAGAATAAACTCAGTTGGGAGAGAGCCGTTGAAAATCTTTCCGAATTGGTTGGCTATGGCAATGAAAGGGGAGTCACGGTTTGCTTAGAGAATTTAAAAACGGGTTGGACTAGCGATCCGCAACTTTTCTTACGGTTGGTTGAGCTTTCCGGTGCCAAGGTTACCTTTGATATAGGTCACGCAAATTCGAGCGTCCATGCTAATGACGGTGGTGTCACTGCTGTTGAGTTCCTGGAATCCGTGGCGAAGCATGTGGTCAATGCTCACATTTATGAAGCCGAGGAGCCACATCACATCGCTCCTCGAGATTTGAGTGTTATTGGTCCCGTGCTTGAACGTTTACTCAAAACCGGTTGCGATTGGTGGGTCATCGAGCTCGATGACAAAGAAGAGGTTGAGCACACCAAAACCTTATTACAATCGTTCCTGGAGCAGTATACCACTACCGGGAGGCAAGTCTAGATAATAACCTTCACAAGTTTTTCCTTCTCAATGGTTTTATCCAGTGTGAAAAAGTTAGATTCTAGCCGTCACCGCCAGTTCGGAAATTTATCCAGGAAATATCGTTTCTAGATTTAAGAATCTGGGTTATACCCATGTGACCCTGGATTTAAGAGAATTAAATTATAAAGGAAAATGATTATGATTATAGAAAATATATATAAAACAATAAAAGGTGGAAAGAGAGCTTGGTTGAGAAAATTCGCTTAACTCAATATGCAGGGAAGAGTGGTTGAGCAGCAAAGATAGGTCTGGAGGACCTGCAGAAAATTCTACGGAAACTTCCTTTGGATAAAGCTGAAGAACTTTTAGTTGGCGTGGAAACCGCCGATGATGCAGCGGTTTATAAATTGAACCAGAACTTGGCATTGGTACAAACGGTGGATTTTTTCACGCCAATTGTGGACGATCCATACCTCTTTGGGCAAATATCGGCGGCAAATGCACTCAGCGATATCTATGCCATGGGAGGAAGACCTCTTACAGCTCTCTCTTTGATCGGTTATCCCACATGCTTAAGCCTCGACGTTATAGGTGAAATCCTTCGAGGAGGAATAAACAAAGTTCATGAGGCGGGAGCTTTGATGGTAGGTGGTCACACGGTTGAAAACCCTCAGCCAATATTCGGATTGGCGGCTACTGGCATAATCGATCCCAAAAATGTGGTGACCAATGCCAATGCTCATCCCAAAGATTTGCTGGTTCTTACAAAGCCTTTGGGCATCGGAATTCTGGCCACTGCCTTAAAGGGACAACTCATTGAGGAAGAAGAGATGTCGGAAGCAATTGATTCTGCCCGGGAACTAAATAAATATGCCAGCGAAGCAATGCTTAAAGTAGGCGTCAACGCATGTACGGATATTACTGGATTCGGACTCCTTGGTCATCTCCAGGAGATGCTTCATGCCAGTAATGCGGCCGCGAGAATCGTTGTCAAAGATATACCCATTTGGCCGAAGGCTTTAGAATTCGCTGAAAGTGGAATAATCCCAGCAAGAACACATGAAAATCGTCAGTATTTGCAGCCTTATGTCTCTTTCGCTCCTGGTGTGAAACTTGAGGAACAGGATGTACTCCTTGATCCCCAAACCTCGGGAGGCTTGTTGATCAGTGTTTCACCCGAACGGTGTGATGACTTGATCAAGGAGTTAAAAACGTTAGGGGTTAAAACCCACGCAATCATCGGGGAAATAGTTGAGGAAGATGCGGGAAGAATAGATATCTTTTGATTGGGGGTGTATCGAATTATGTCCAAGATCGTTGACGCACGTGGTCTCCCATGCCCGCAACCTGTAATCCTAACAAAAAAAGCATTGGAAGAGGAAGCTGAAGTCGAAGTCTTGGTGGACAATGAGGCAGCTCGGGACAATGTTTCAAGACTGGGGAGGAAGATGGGATGCGATATTAAAGTCTCTACGGAGGGGGGCGACTTCCGGGTAGTCCTATCCAAATCCGAAGTTGCCGAGGAGATAAAAGCCCTCACGGGAAAATCATCGGTTGTTTTTATAAGCTCGACCACCATAGGTAAGAGTAGCGATGAGCTCGGAGAGGCTCTGTTGAAGACCTTCCTTAATACTTTAACCCAAAGCGAGATTCAACCCGACAAGATAATCTTGATGAACGAGGGTGTACAGCTTGTTGTGAGGGGTTCTCCCGTGCTCGATGCTCTTGAGAATCTTTCCAAAAAGGGAGTGGAGATTTTAGCCTGCGGGACTTGTCTTGACTACTTTAAGTTAAAAGACAAAGTCGCTGTGGGAGAGATCTCAAATATGTTCGATATTTTAAGCTCCTTCATGGAAGCGGATAAGGTAATAACGGTTTAAAGTTTGAATCTAGTGTTTGGAGAAGTTAATCACTGAAAGAAGTTCCGGAGATTGAGAGAATACGCAGACCCTATTCCTTCCCGATTCCTTAGCTTTATATAGGGCGCGATCAGCATTGACGATGAGTTCGGTTTCATTACGAGCATCTTTGGGATAGGTGGCTAACCCTCCGCTTATGGTTACCTTGTGGATGGTGGGATCATCTTGTTTAAGATTAAAGCCAGTTCCTTCTATGGCTTTACGTATCCGTTCTGCCACCCTATGTGCCTCATTATCTACAACGTGAGGTAGAAGGATGGCGAACTCTTCTCCGCCGTATCGACTCACGACATCTATGTGTCTTACGTTTTTGTGGATTATTTCACCAATTTTTTTCAAAACAACGTTGCCTGCCTCATGCCCGAAAGTGTCATTCAACATCTTAAAGAAATCTATGTCGAACATGATCAGCGAGAAGGGATGACCATATCTATCTGCTCTCTTTTTCTCCTCATCGAGTTTATCAATGAAGTAGCTATAATTATAAAGACCGGTTAGTCGATCGTGGACGGAAAGCTTTTCCAAGATAGCTTGCTGTTCTTTCTGTTTTTTCGCTAGGAAACCCAGAGCTATGCCCATTGCAATGTACAAAATGCCCCCCAAGCTTATCTCAAGGATACGGAGTGGGACGCTCTCATTGATGGAATATAGGTAGGGTGCGAAGTAGCACATCCAACCTGCGATCATACCCGTTCCCGCAAGACCGACAATCAATCCACCCACGACATTATAAGTAAAAGCTGCGATGATTAATGGAATGGCGTAAAGGTGCCAGTAGATTGTAACCCCACGGGTATAATAAATAAGAAGGGAAACAAAAGCGAAGCTCATTGTGATAAGTAGAAAGTTTCTTAGTTGTATTCTGCTTTTTCTTTTCATTTTGTTCCTTCTTTTGTGTTATTTAAACTTCAATTAGTTTATCGGAAAAAGCAAGGGAATCTTTAGTTGCATTGAAAAATTTGTGGTCAATTTAGGAGGTCGGCCTGGCGTTACGCTTGCCACATTTTTAGATTTATTTTATACTTACTATTGACCTGTATATGATGGGTGTTACGGGCGGAAGTGGCTCAGTTGGTAGAGCATCTCCTTGCCAAGGAGAAGGTCGCGGGTTCAAGTCCCGTCTTCCGCTCCAGTTTTCACTTATCCCTCATCCCTTTAAGGGCGGCGTAGCCAAGGGGTAAGGCAACGGTCTGCAAAACCGTCATTCGGCGGTTCGAATCCGCCCGCCGCCTCTATATTAAGTTGGGAGTGGGGAGTAGGTAGTCGGGAGTGAAAAGCTTTTGGCTACCGACTCCCGAACTATCGACTTTTGACTGATTTGGGCGCTTAGCTCAGGGGGAGAGCACTTCCTTGACGCGGAAGGGGTCAGAGGTTCAAATCCTCTAGCGCCCACCAAATTCCGTCGATAGTTAATGGTCCATAGT
>JASEGB010000009.1:11910-71897 GCA_030018275.1 Actinomycetota bacterium
ATTTTTTTAAGGACTCGAAGCAAACCACCCATGTGCCGTTTTTGATAACACAGGGGGTGACAGCGAGCAAAGCGAGCGTCCTCAGGGGGACGGAGTCCCCCTAGGAACGCGCGGAAGCGCGAGGAGGTTCAAATCCTCTAGCGCCCACCAAATTCCGTCGATAGTTGATGGTCCATAGTCGATCGTCCAAAAGGCTCCGAAAGGGGGCCTATTTTTTAAGGACTCGAAGCAAACCACCCATGTGCCGTTTTTGATAACACAGGGGGCGTCTTTTCCCGGCCTAAACAAGGTAAGGTACCTCAGAAAGTATTTCCACTTCTTCCACTTTTTGCTGAAAAACCCTTGATAAGTTGACGCGGAAGGGTCGCGTCTTCACTTTTCGTAAAAGCTTAAGAGACAAGACTCGAATATGAACGGAGACTGTATCAAGAAAGCCTCCCCTTTGAGCACTTGTTTGGGGCTCTTTTCTTTCTATCTTGCAGGAGGATGCCAGAAATTGCCTTCACCCCAACCCTTACAAGTGGGGAGTCTCACGAAATTAGAGCATACCCTAAAGCAAACTTCCTTCTAAACCGAGTATAAGTACTAGATTGTTGAACTTTCAGGAAACTCTTAATGAGAATTCTAATGAAAAAACTATTGGGAAACCAGAAAGGTTTTACCATAATTGAACTAATGGTTGTCATGACCATTCTAGCTATCCTTGTTACTATCGCAATAGCAAGTTACAATTTCTCGCTTGCCAAAGCTAATGAGGCAACTTGTCGCTACAATCTTCGTGCAATTCGCAATGCCATTGTTCTCTACACGAACCTAAATGATCAAAACAATCCTGATTCCTTGGATGATTTGGTACCCGAATATATAAAGAGTGGATTCGAATTTAAGTGTCCAGCAACAAAACAAGAGTATTTGTATGATCCAATTGCTGGAGAGGTACAATGTTCAACTTCTGGGCATGAATAGACGTGGAAGGGGGAAACCATGAAACATTCTAAGTACGCTATGTTTGAATTATTGGTTCTGATTTTTGGAGCAGGAACGGTATTTGTCCTGATACTTTCATCACCTTGGCAAACGCCTGTTGAAATAACGGCGCAACTGCTTTTAATCCCTATCCTTGTAGGTGTTCTTCATTATGGACGAAAGGGTGGCCTGGTGACTTTTCCCCTTGCTAGTGCTGTTTATCTGGCAATAAGAGTACCTGACATAATAAAAATAGGATTAGTCGGCCCCATTTTTCAACTCCTTATTGTAAGAGTTCTTGTATATGGAGTTGTGGGAATTGGCGGAGGTATGATTTGTTCGCGCATAAAATACCTCTTTGCTAGGTTGGAACGACAAGATCTTATCGATGACGTGACTAGTCTTTACAACCCAAATTATCTAGCGCAGCTAATTGAGAGGTATGAGCAAGAGTTTAAGCGATATCAAAACCCCTTTTCGGTGGCTATTCTAAAGATTGACAGTAAAGCTTTTAATAAGCTTAAGGAAGCTCAACTTAGAACACAATTGAGAGAAATGGGGTCAACTATCCGTAATAATACTCGAGCAGTTGACGAAGTGGGACGTGTCAGTAATACTGAATTCGGTTTGATTTTTCCTTATACAAATGCCTCCAGGGCGACTGTGGCAGGCAAAAGAATCCAAAAACTTGTGGCTAATTATCTAAAGAAGCAGAGATATTTTGTTGAAAATGACGTTAAAATCAGATTGGAAATTTTCGGATACCTCGATGATAAAAGGAGACTACGGAGATTACGGAGGAGGCTAGCGACAAAAGCTTTCTAGAACCCCCAAAGTCGCGCTCACGACTAAATCACTGAAAGCTAGTGTGGATCTACTCTCAATGTCCTCCCACAAACTCTATGGTCCAAAAGGCGTGGGCGCTCTTTACATTCGAAAAGGGACGAGGATGATACCCCTATTACATGGAGGAGAGCAAGAGCGAAAGCGTCGAGCAGGCACGGAAAATGTTCCCGGTATCATTGGATTCGGCAAGGCAATGGAAATAGCCCAGGCTCAAATGGAGCAAAAGCAATGTCAAATTGCAAATTTTAGGGATAAACTCATCAAAGGTCTCTTTGAAAGGATTGATGGAATCAGATTAAATGGTCATCCCTTACAGAGGTTACCAAATAATGTAAGTGTGTGCATCGAAGGGGTAGAGGGGGAAGCCATGCTTCTCAATCTGGACATGAAAGGGATTTGTGCTTCCAGTGGTTATACAATCATTGACGTCAAGTTCAAGAACTTGGGCTGCGGGGCAGCCATTGCTACCAGTTCCATGGTTACGGAGATGGTCAAGGGAAAGACCATCGACGAAGCCTTGAGGATATCAAACAAGACCGTTGCCGAAGCCTTGGATGGATTGCCTCCCATAAAAATGCATTGTTCGGTCTTGGCGGAGCAAGCTCTCCACGCCGCGGTCAAAGACTATTTGGGAAGGAAGAACAAATCCTGATGGCTCAATTCATCATCGCGCTCAAGCATTATATCGTGGAAATATTTCCCGCTTTGGTTCTGGGTTTCTTCCTCAGCGGTTTAATTCACGAGCTCGTACCCGATTCATGGGTGGAAAAACATCTGGGGAAGAAAGGAATAAAACCGATTTTTTACGCCACCATCGTGGGAACGGTTTTACCCATTTGCTGTTGGGGCTCCCTTCCCGTGGCCATAAGCTTTTACAAGAAGGGATCGAGACTGGGATCGGTTCTCGCCTTTCTGGTTGCCACTCCCGCCACTTCCGTAACAGCTCTCCTGGTGACCTTCAAACTCCTGGGGTTAAAATTCACCATCTTCTTATTTTTCTCCGTGATCTTGATGGGACTGATCATGGGCACCATCGGTAATTTTCTGACCTTTGAACCAAGGATCGGAGTGGAGCATTGTTCTTACTGTGCCCAGGAGGTACAAAGTTGTGTTTGCGAGAGGAAGGTGGGGGATCGAATCAAATCCATTTTTAAGTTTGCCTTTGTGGACATGGTCAGAGAGATTGGACCCGAGATGCTTCTGGGAATAATTTTGGCTGCCTTTGTGGCATCCTTCGTTCCCCTTGGAAGATTGATAAATACGTATCTTGCTGCTGGTTGGGGATACCTGTTCGCTTTGATTTTTGGTTTGATTACGTACATATGTTCGACAGCTACCGTTCCTTTAGTCGATGCCTTTATTGTCAAAGGAATGAGTGTCGGTGCAGGGATGGTATTGCTCCTTGTGGGACCGATCACCAGCTATGGAACGATTTTGGTTATGAGAAAGGAGTTTGGCGCTAAAATATTATTTAGCTATTTGGTCACGGTTAGCACTCTCTCTTTAATCTTAGGATATTCTTTTTCTTTGATTCACTAATTTGGTTAGGCCATGGGTTTTTGGAGTATTTTAACACTCTGGAGCGCATGAACTATGAGCGGGAAAGTGGTTGTAGCTATGAGTGGAGGAGTGGACAGTTCTGTCACCGCTGCTTTACTCAAGGAGCAGGGATATGAGGTTATTGGGATTACCATGCAGATCTGGCCATCCGATAAGTTAGCGGAAGAAGCCGACAGATTCGGAGGTTGTTGCTCTCTGGCTGCGGTGGATGATGCCCGTCGAGTAGCTTTCAAATTGGATATACCTTACTATGTAATAAACTTTAGAGAGATATTTGCCCAAAAAGTAATCGCCAATTTCTGTGAAGAATATACACGGGGACGAACGCCCAACCCCTGCATTAGATGTAATCAACATATAAAGTTTGATGCTTTACTTAAAAAAGCCAAAGAATTGAATGCAGATTTTATAGCCACTGGACATTATGCCAGAATAGGCTTTGACAAGGAAAAGAAACGCTATATTTTGAAGAAGGGAATAGATGCCGCCAAGGATCAGTCCTATGTCCTCTATATCATGACTCAAGAACAGCTTGCCCATACCTTGATGCCCCTGGGGAATCTGACAAAGACTGAAGCTAGAAGAAAAGCTGCTGAGCTGGGGTTGCCGGTAGCCGAAAAGCCAGAAAGTCAGGAGATTTGTTTCATTCCCGACAACGACTATGGCAAATTTTTAAAGGAGTACATACCGAAGGTTGCCCAGTCCGGTCCCATTCTAGATAGCCGGGGAAACCTATTGGGAGAGCATAAGGGGATTATATTCTATACCATTGGGCAACGTAAGGGATTGGGCATATCCGCTAAAGAGCCACTTTATGTGATAGCCATCGATAGAGAAAGAAATGCTATCGTTGTTGGAAGCGAGGATGAGGTATATGGTAGTGAGCTAATAGCGGAAGAAGTAAATTATATTTCCATAAGGCAACTAACCAGGTCCATCAAGGTTAAGGCAAAAATAAGGTATAAGATGAAGGAGGCAGAAGCAGTGGTTACCCCGCTCAATGGTGGTAAGGTTCAAGTGAAATTTACCCAGCCCCAAAGAGCAATCACTCCAGGACAAGCGGTGGTATTTTATCAAGATGATGTAGTTGTGGGGGGAGGAAGGATTGTCCATCAGGTAGACAGAAGAGCGAGGTGATATAGGTGAGCCTTTTAGAAACCAAAAATCTAAATGCCAGCATGGGTGATAAGGAAATACTAAAAGGTATTGACCTACGTATGGAAGAGGGTGAAATCCATGTACTTATGGGACCCAATGCTTGCGGTAAGACCACGCTCGCTCTGGCGATACTCGGCTATCCGGCTTATAGGATAACCAAGGGGACCATCATTTTCGATGGACAAAACCTCACCGAGAAAGATATTTCTGAGCGGGCCAAGCTTGGAATTGCCTTGGGATATCAAAGCCCTCCGGTAGTTCGAGGGGTAAAGCTAAGAGACATAATAAGGCTTATAGCTGGCAAGGAGCCCTGGAATCCTTACCTTGGAATCTGTTGGTAGCGGCTCTTTTGGGGTTATTTGTGGATATGCTCTTTTCTTTCAGTTGACCTTTTTGCCGGATAAAGTCTTTATTTTCCTCTCGAATTTGTTGATAGTGGTTTGAGCATTTTCCAATTTTTCTTTTAAAATCGAATGGAGTAACCTGTCGTTAGGGATTTGGTTAGTTGAATCTCCGAGTTCACGAAACCGGATCCCCGTTTCCATGATAAATAGTGTGAGTTCGATGGTTCCATAGAAGATTAAGAGGAATAGAATCAGCAGAAATTTGAGCATAACACCTCACCTCGAAAATAATGGTTTCTTTTTTATTTAGCGGAATTTTGCCCCTTAAGATTTACCCTCTGAAATGGAATGCGCCGTGAAAAATTGGTAAAATAAGAATCCGAGTTTAAAATATGGGGGAAGGTGCATGGGCGAGAAGATTAGAGTTTCGTTGCCTGATGGGTCCACCTTGGAGATAAAAAAGGGATTGCTCCTAAGGGATTTAGCCGCTTGCATAAGCCCTGCGCTTGAAAGGGAAGCTTTGGCTGGAAAGATCAATGGTGAACTATGTGATCTTTCCACCCCCATTTTAGGAGATGCCGATGTAGAGATAATCACCTTCTCCTCCCCGGAAGGTCAAAGCATCTACCGCCATAGCGCCGCTCACGTAATGGCTCAAGCTGTAACGGAGCTCTTCTCCGATGTGAAGTTGGGCATCGGTCCGCCCATCGAAGACGGCTTTTATTACGATTTCAATATCAAGCACATCCTCACTCCGGATGATTTGAAAAAGATTGAACAAAAAATGCGTGAGATAATCGAGAACGATTTTCCCTTTGTTAAAGAGGAAATTCCGCGAAGTGAGGCCATAAAGCTCTTCAAATCCAATGGTCAGAATTATAAGGTGGAGCTTTTGGAGGAGATGGAGGACGAAACGGTCACCATCTATAAGAATGGAAATTTTTTTGATCTATGTCGTGGACCGCATGTTCCATCGACGGGCAAAATATCCGCTTTCAAGTTGTTGAATATCGCTGGCGCTTATTGGAGGGGTGATGAGCATCGCCCGATGTTGCAAAGGATATATGGAACGGCTTTTGATGCAACAGAAAAGCTAGAAAAGTATCTACATAGGCTGGAAGAAGCTGCAAAGAGAGATCACCGTAAGCTTGGTAGAGAACTCGATTTGTTCACCATCAGTGAACAATTTGGAGCGGGGCTTCCCCTCTGGCATCCGAAGGGCGCCTTGGTCCGCAAGATCATCGAGGATTTTTGGTGGGATGAACACCTAAAGCGAGGATACGAGATGGTAATGACACCCCACATCGCCAAGGTTGATCTCTGGAAAGCCAGTGGTCACTGGGATTTCTATCGCGAATATATGTATTCGCCCATGGAGATCGAAGGGCAGGGATATGTGATCAAGCCCATGAACTGTCCCGCCCATATCCTCATCTATAAATCTCGGACGCGCAGTTATCGCGAATTACCTCTTAGATGGGCTGAGTTGGGCACGGTCTATCGTTACGAGCGGTCGGGAGTCCTTCATGGATTACTTAGGGTTAGAGGGTTTACCCAGGATGATGCCCATATTTTCTGCCGCTTAGATCAGCTCGAAGCTGAAATCCTGGGAGTCATCGATCTCGTACTTTACATGCTTAAGACCTTCGGTTTTGAAGAATACGATGTTTTCCTCTCCACACGACCCAAAAAGTATGTTGGAGCCCTCGAACATTGGGAGAAGGCAACGGAGGCCCTTAAAAAGGCTTTAGAGAAAGTTGCTCTCGATTATCAGATCGATCCGGGCGAAGGCGTTTTTTACGGACCCAAAATCGATATTAAGATCAAAGATGCCTTGGGTCGAGCCTGGCAGTGCACCACCATCCAAGTTGATTTCAACATTCCCGAGCGATTCGATATGACATACATGGGAGAAGATAACAGGGAACATAGGCCAATTATGATCCATCGCGCGATCCTTGGATCCATGGAGAGATTCATGGGCTGCCTCATCGAACATCATGCCGGTGCCTTTCCAACTTGGCTTTCACCCGTGCAAGTTGTGGTCATACCCATTGCCGATCGTCACCTTGAGTACGCCAAGGATGTTCTCTTGAAATTGGTTGAAGCGGAGATACGAGTTGAACTCGATCCAAGATCGGAATCGGTAAACAAAAAAATTCGCGACGCCCAGGTTCGAAAGATTCCCTATATGTTGGTGGTAGGTGACAGGGAAAGGGAGACAAACACCGTGGCAGTGCGAGATCGAAGCGGCGTGGATAGAAGAGGTATATCCCTTGGCCAATTTATTGAGAATTTAGAAGTGGAAATAAGGGAAAGGAGATCAGCCAGTGAACTGACTTTTTGATATCGTCTCAATTTAAAAATGATGGTAGAATATTTATGATTGATGTTGGTATATGATGTCTTTTATTTTTTAAACTGGACACGATACAAGGGAATGTGTATACTACTGCCGAATTATTTTAAAGTAAAGGCTTTGATAGTTTCAGGAGGTGAATGCCCATCATTGATGAGGTTCGTGTAAATGAGCGTATTCGAGCTCAAAAGGTGCGACTTATTTCGTCGGAAGGTAAACAGATTGGAATTTTACCCCTAGAGGAAGCTTTGAGAATTGCTTATGATGAAGGTCTTGATCTGGTTGAGGTTGCACCGCAGGGGGATCCGTCTGTTTGCCGTATTATGGATTATAGTAAATACAAGTATGAACGGACTTTAAGAGCAAAAAGGGCGAGGAAACATCAAACTACTATTGTCGTGAAGGAAATAAAGATGCGACCAAAGATCGAAGAGCACGATTTCAATGTCAAGAAAAAGCATGTGGTGAGGTTCTTGGAACACGGTGCGAAGGTCAAGGTTACAATGATGTTTCGGGGACGCGAATTAGCCCACATCGATCTGGGAGAAAAGCTTTTAAATAAATTGGCGGAAGATGTTAAGGATTTAGGAATTGTGGAGTCAAAGCCCAAACTCGATGGTCGGAATATGGTAATGATTTTAGCTCCATTGTATTTATCCCGTTAGTTTGTTAGATTCATAATCTTTCCACTTTCAAACAATGGAATTTTTTTGGGGGAATATTTTATGGCCACCAAGGCAAAGGTCCGTAAAAGCGCTGTGAAACGATTCAAGATCACCTGTTCGGGCAGGATTATGCGGCGTCGGGCCTTCAAGGGTCATCTTCTGGAGAAAAAAACCTCTAAAAGGAAGCGTAAATTGGGAAAGAAAGCCATCCTGACTCCAACGGCTAGGAAGGCTGTGGAGAGGATGCTTTCGATATAATCATCTGGAGGCTTAAAACATATGCCCAGAGTGAAGAGGGGATCCATTACCAGGAGGAGAAGGAAAAAGATCTTAAAACTTGCAAAAGGCTATCATGGGGCTAAAAGCAGGTCTTTTCGTGCTGCCAAAGAGCAGGTTATGCATTCCTTAATGTATTCCTATAGGGATCGCCGGGCTCGCAAGAGAGATTTTAGAAGATTGTGGATAACCAGGATAAATGCCGCGGCGAGGGAAAATGGTTTATCTTATAGTAAACTGATGGATGGATTGAGAAGGGCAAATATCGAAATAAACAGGAAGATGTTATCCGAACTTGCGGTAAGCGACCCAGAGGCCTTTGCTGAACTCGCTTCGTTGGCGAAGGAGAAACTCGAGGTCTAAACCATGTTCAAACATCGAAGTGGATATATTATAAGTTATAAATAGCAAGTTGTGTGTTTTAGATATAGCGAGATATTGTTATGACAAAGGCTGTGAAGGAGAGAGTAAACAGGTAAGCTCCCTTCAGAGAGGCAGCGTCGCTGGCTGAAAGCGTTGTCAGGGAGGACTGATTGAAGTTCACTCTGGAGCTGTGGGCTGAACAAGATCAGTCAGGAGGGACAAGTCAAGAGTCAAAAGAAAAAACTTTTGACTAGCAAGTTCTTTAAGGACGAGCGGTTGACTAGGCCAAAGGCCGATTGACTGAACTTAAGTAGGTTACACCGGTTTCCACCGTTATCAGGAATCTCTAGAGTGCCCATGGGGAATTTGGGTGGTACCGCGGAAGTAAGCCTTTCGTCCCAGAGACGGAAGGTTTTTAATATTGAGCATTTTTAAATTGGCTATGTGGGGAGGACAAGCGGTTGTCAATACGGGAAGAACTAAGGTCTTTAGCTGAAGAAGCCCAACGAACCATTTCCCAGAGTTTCTCAATCGAGGAGCTCAACGAGGCGAGGGTGAAATTTCTGGGCAGAAAGGGGCAGTTGACGGTCATCTTAAAGAGCCTGGGCAAGCTTCCCCTCTCGGAAAGACCTGCTGTGGGACGTTTGGCCAATGAGATACGCGAGACCTTAGAGGAAAGCATCGTCTCAAGAGAAAAGGAGCTCAAAAAGGAGCTTTTGCAGAGAAAGCTCGAAGCGGAGAGAGTGGACATCACACTCCCAGGCAAACGCCCTTGTGTGGGAAGAAAGCATCTGTTGACCCAGGTTATAGAGGAGATCATCCGCATCTTCGTGGGCCTGGGTTACAATGTGGTTGAAGGTCCTGAGGTGGAGTTGGACTATTACAATTTTGAAGCGCTCAATACTCCCCCCGATCATCCGGCTCGTTCCCTTCAAGCTACGTTATACGTCAAGACTGCACTTGAGCCCAAATCGAGTAAGGAGGAAGTTCTCCTGCGAACTCACACATCACCTGTCCAAATCAGGGTCATGGAAAGAATGAAACCCCCTCTCTATGTGGTTTCACCTGGGAGAACCTATCGCCGCGATGTTGCAGACCCAACCCATTCTCCCATGTTCCATCAAGTTGAGGGATTTGCCGTCGATAGACGCATCACTTTTGGTGATCTTAAGGGTACACTTGAAATCTTTGCCCGGGAGATGTTCGGTAAGGATCGAAAGGTAAGGCTCCGTCCCCACTTTTTCCCTTTCACTGAGCCCAGTGCCGAGGTCGACGTCTCCTGCATCGTTTGTGATGGGAGAGGATGCCGAATCTGTAAGTATAGTGGATGGTTGGAGATTTTAGGGGCGGGGATGATAGATCCCAACGTTTTTAATGTTGTGGGATACAATCCCGAGAAGGTAACCGGATTTGCCTTTGGTATGGGTGTGGAGCGAATAGCCATGCTTAAATACGGAGTAAACGATATCCGACTATTCTTTGAAAGCGACTTGAAATTTTTGGAGCAATTCTAAATGCCGATGGAAGATGTTCGATCAGCGATTTTCGTTTTTTAAAGAATTTCTCGCTCATCGCTAGTCGCTTTTCGCTAATCGAATGTGGTTGAAGTAGAAAGTATGGAGCGCAAGATAAGAATCGCTTGTGCACATAAAGGATTAGGGTGGAGAAAAGATGCGTGTTTCATTAAATTGGCTAAAAGAATATGTGGAATTC
Source organism: Actinomycetota bacterium (assembly GCA_030018275.1). NCBI lineage: Bacteria > Bacillati > Actinomycetota > Actinomycetota bacterium. Next base: position 22,161 of record JASEGB010000009.1, read on the forward strand.
AATCTTTCCCCGGAGGAACTTGCGGAGAGGCTGAATCTAACAGGAACGGCCGTTGAGGGAATAGAATATCTCGGGAAGGATTTACAGGGGGTAGTGGTTGGGCGGATAAAAAGAATCAAACCACATCCAAATGTCGATTATCTCAAGGTTTGTTCGGTGGATATTAGGGACAAGGAGCTTCAAATCGTCTGTGGTGCCAAGAATATGAAAGAAGGGGATAAAGTCCCCGTGGCTTTGGTTGGCGCGAAGCTACCGAGAGGTCTCGAGATAAAGAGGGCCATCATAAAAGGAGTTGCCTCCGAAGGAATGATGTGCTCTGAGTCGGAGTTAGGGATAGGTGAGGATGCAAGTGGTTTGCTCATTCTTGATGAGAGCGCCGAGGTTGGTGAGGATTTAGTGAAGGTCCTTGGTCTTGAAGATGTGGTCCTTGAGTTGGAGATCACCCCCAACCGACCGGATTGTTTGGGGGTCATAGGCATTGCGCGAGAAGTCGCCGCCATTGTGGGCAGTGAACTCAAGAAACCGAAGATCAAATTGAAAGAGGTTGATAGATCCATCCACCAGGCAACAAGAGTCGATGTTCTGGATGGTGATCTTTGCCCCCGATATGCGGCGCGAATCATCGACGATATAACCATCGCTCCCTCCCCGTTGTGGATGAAGCGCCGTCTACAGGCGGCGGGTTTTCGGGCTATCAATAACGTTGTGGACATCACCAACTATGTAATGCTGGAAACGGGTCAACCCCTCCATGCTTTCGACTTCGACCGTTTAAATGAGGGCAGGATTGTGGTAAGGACTGCCCATCTTGGAGAGACGATTGTTACCCTCGACGGTGTCTTCCGCCAGCTGGATGAGACCATGCTGGTCATCGCCGATGCCAAAGAACCCATTGCTTTAGCTGGGGTAATGGGTGGTGCTCATTCGGAGGTATCCGAGGGAACAACCACCATCCTGCTGGAATCGGCCAATTTTAATCCGCGAAGCATCATGCGCACATCGCGGAAATTGGGGCTAATCACGGAGTCTTCAAACCGTTTTGAAAAGGGACTTGATCCAAATGGTCCGGTTTATGCTGCGGATAGAGCTGCTCAATTGATGCAAGAGCTCGCCGGGGGTAAGGTATTCAAGGGTGTAATTGATGTATATCCCAAACCGAAGCGAGTCTGGAGTCTTACGCTTCGTCCTCAGAGGGTTAACGACATCCTTGGCACCAACCTCTTGCCTAAGCAAATCACCCAAATTTTGGAGAGTCTAGAACTCAAAGTCTCCCAACTCCCAACTCCCAACTCCCAACTTGAGGTCCATGTGCCCACGTTCAGAACGGACCTGGAGCGGGAAGTCGATTTAATTGAGGAAGTAGCTCGTCTTTACGGATACAACCGGATTCAATCCACCTTGCCTGAGAGCGGTAGAAAGCGGGGCGGTTTAAATTTAAATCAAAGGATAAGCCTATGTATCAAGGATATTTTAGTTTCTTGTGGTCTTTGGGAGGTCGTTACCTATAGCTTCATCGGTCCCCAACACTTCGATAAGCTCATGCTACCCGCAGACAGCGCCCTAAGGGAGGCTATAACCTTGAGAAATCCATTGAGCGAAGAACAATCAATCATGCGAACCACTCTCCTTCCGGGATTGCTTGAGGTCTTAAGGTACAATGCCCATCGAAATCGATATAATGTGCAAATTTTTGAAGTTGGGCACATCTTTCATTCTCGACCAGGCGAGATTTTGCCCCATGAGCCGGTTATGGTTGCCGCGGCTTTGACCGGTTCCTGGAGGGATAATGAGTGGCATGAAAGGGCTAAGCTACTGGATTTCTTCGATGCAAAGGGCATAATTGAGACCTTATTTGACCAGTTGTGCATCGAAGATTGGCACCTTAATAGAACCATCCGTCCCTTCTTCCATCCGGGTCGGGGTTCGGAAGTTTTCATAAAGGACAAGATGGTTGGGATATTAGGGGAGATTCATCCTCATGTCCAAGAAGCTTTTGAGCTTCCCAATCCCGTGACCATTTTTGAATTGGAGCAAGCGAAGCTGGTGAAATATGCCTCGCTCCTCAGGCACTTTGAGGAGATACCGAAATACCCCGGCGTTACCTTGGATATCGCTTTAGTTGTGGATGAAGTCATCTCCAATGAAGAGGTGTACAAGATTATCCACCGATGGGGAGGTAGGTTACTAAGGGAGATTCATCTCTTTGATCTCTATCGCGGTGGGCAGATTCCCAGGGGCAAGAAGAGTCTCGCTTACTCCCTGACTTTCAGAGCGGATGATAGAACCCTCACCGAAGACGAAGCGAAAAAGGCTCTGGAGCGCATCATCGCCAGATTAAAAGAGGAGCTCGGTGCAAGAATTCGCGCTTAGGATGGGAAAAAGAAAAAATTCAGGAAAAGCTATTGCATAAATATGCAAATTTTTGTATAATTTTGGCAATACTTATGGAGTCTGAGGATGCGATGGTGGATGTCTCGGGTTTGTAGGATAGGGATAATTGGAGCCTCCGGTTACACTGGAGCTGAGCTCGCTCGGTTGTTACTGAATCATCCCCACGTTGAGCTGACTTATGTTACAGCCGACCGATATAGGGATCAGAAAGCCGCCTCTCTTTATCTCAATTTAACGGGAATTTGTGACCTTTCTTACACGGTTTTCGATTCAAGGCAAGCCAAGGAGAATTCGGATCTTCTTTTCATTGCTTTACCTCATGGGACTTCGATGAAGATCGTGCCCCAGCTGGTGGACGAGAATCACAAGATCATCGACCTCAGTGGGGATTTTCGATTGGTTGATAAAAACATCTATGAGAAGTGGTATGGGATACCCCATGTTTATCCCGTGCTTTTGGGTGCGGCCATTTACGGACTGCCGGAGATTAATCGGGAAGCTATTAAAAGGGCGAATTTTGTGTGCAATCCCGGTTGTTATCCCACTAGCGTTCTCTTGGCAACGGCTCCTTTGTTGACAAAGAGGCTCATAGACACCCAAAGTATCGTGGTGGATGCGAAATCCGGGGTTTCGGGGGCGGGTAGGGGTTTAAGTATCTCCAGCCACTTCCCTGAATGTAATGAAAATGTAAAGGCGTACTTGGTTGCCGCGCATAAGCATACCCCGGAAATGGAGCAAGAAATGAGCAAGCTCGCCGGAAAGGAGATAAAGATTTCTTTCACTCCTCACCTCATCCCCATGACCAGGGGCATCTTGAGCACCATATATTGTGATCTAAAACGGAGTTTAAAGACCCCTGATCTCCTCGAAATATATGGGCTTTTTTATGAGGGTGAACCCTTCGTACACATCCTAAGTGAGGGAGAATACCCCGAGACGAAAAGCGTTTTGGGTTCTAACCACTGCCATATAGGTTTGGAGGTGGATAGGCGAACTCGCAAGGTCATCGTGGTCTGTGCGATCGATAATTTGGTCAAGGGAGCTGCGGGCCAGGCCATTCAGAACATGAATATCATGTGTGGGTTTTCTGAAGATGAAGGGCTAAGAGCTGTTGGGCTTGTACCTTGATTGGTCGGGAGTCTGTTAGTTCGTAGTTGGGAGCGCAAGATCAAATATTTCTATGATTTCTCGCTACTTTAAAGATTACAGGGGGATAAAAAGAGATGGTAAAGGTCAAGGTGATATCCGGGGGAGTAACCGCCTCGAGTGGGTTTAAGGCTTCCGGGGTAAGTTGTGGGATCAAGGGAAGTGGTAGAAAAGACCTTGCCCTCATCTTTTCCGAAGTTCCCGCTATTGCCGCTGTGGTTTTTACCACCAATAAGATGGCCGCTCCCCCCGTTTTGATCAGCAAAAAACATGTTCAGGAAGGGGTGGCTCAAGCGGTGGTGATCAACAGTGGCAATGCCAATTCCTGTACGGGGAGGCGAGGCATAACCGATGCTATAGAGATGGCAAAAATCACCGCGGGTGAGCTCACAAAGAAATGTTTGGGGAAAATCTCTCCTTATCAAATTTTACTAGCTTCAACTGGGATTATTGGTGTTCCCCTCCCCATGGACAAGCTGAAACGAGGCATCCAAAATGCTGTAGCATCTCTTTCTTACGATGCTCATCTGGATGCCGCCGAAGCGATTATGACCACCGATTCTTTCCCCAAGGAAATGGCGATTGAATTTAAAATAGGCAACAAAACCATTACTCTAGGAGGGATGACCAAGGGAGCTGGGATGATTGCTCCGAATATGGCTACAACCCTTTCGGTTTTGACATCGGATATCAGAATTTCCCATTCATGTTTAAAACGGGCTTTAAGAAAATCGGTCGATAAATCCTTCAATATGATCACCGTCGATGGTGAGATGAGCACCAACGATATGGTCGTTATCCTTGCCAATGGGATTGCTCAGAACCAGGAGGTGGTCGAAGACAGTAAAGATGCTCTCATCTTCCAAGAGGCATTGGACTTCCTCACCCAGGAATTGGCCAAGATGGTTGTGAGGGATGGGGAAGGAGCCACCAAATTCATCGAAATCATCGTCAGAGGTGGAAAATCCTTCGAAGATGCTAAGACCATAGCCATGACCGTAGCCAACTCAAATTTGGTTAAAACCGCCTTTTTCGGTGAGGATATCAATTGGGGAAGGATCATCGCCTCAATTGGTCACTCTGGAGCGGAAATCAATCCACACGATATAGATATTTACCTTAGCCATCATCAAATCGTGAAAGGTAGTGTGGGCTTGCCTTTTAATGAAGGGGAGATCAAAGAGGTCTTGAAGGATAAAGAGATAAGGGTAACCATCGATCTTAATCTAGGTGATTCAATAGCAACCGTGTGGACTACGGATTTATCCTATGATTACGTGAAGATAAATGCAGCCTATAAAACGTAAAGGACACTGTTTCTCGACTCTCGAAACTCGAATCTCAAATCTTACTTGTATTATTAACAAGATGGGTTAACTATGGTCGGGGTGAAGTGCTCCGAAAACACCCCGAAGAACGCTGTCGCATCTACGGGGCAGGCGCGGTTGACTGCAGTGTAAACCTAACTCGTTAATAGTCCACTTGTATGACGAGCGGCGAGGGACGATGTTAAAGGATGAGGAAAATGGAGAATGCATTAACTAAAGCCAAAATTCTGATGGAGGCGCTTCCATACATCAAGGAGTATTATGGGAGAACCATCACCGTAAAATATGGTGGAAGTGCCATGCTCGATGATTCTCTTAAACAATCCATCGCTTCCGATATCGTTTTGATGAGGTATGTGGGCATGAATCCGGTGATTGTTCATGGAGGAGGTCCCGAGATTTCAAGCTACATGAAGAAGTTGAAAAAAGAGGTAAAATTCGTGGAAGGGCTTCGAGTCACGGATAAGGAAACCATGGACATTGTAAAAATGGTCCTGGTGGGTAAAGTAAATAAGGAACTCGTTTCCATGATCAATTGCCATGCCCGCCTGCCTGAGCCTGGTGGGCAGGGCAGGATAGCCGTGGGAATAAGCGGTGACGACGCAGGGTTAATAATAGCTCAAAAGTGTACCACAACCACCGGGCAAGACCTCGGTTTCGCTGGCGAGGTTCAGAGGATCAATACGGAAATTCTTCAAAATTTGATAAAGGATGGATTTACCCCAGTCATCGCCTCTGTGGGGGTCGGAGAAGAGGGAGAAAGCTATAATATCAACGCCGACTCTGTCGCCGCTGAGATTGCTGCAGCGCTGAAAGCTGATAAGATAATCTTTCTTACAAATGTTGATGGATTGTATAAGGATTTTGCCGATAAGAAATCTCTCATTTCTGCACTTAACATCGATGAGTGCGAGAGGTTGATAAAGGAGAATTTAATAGGTGAAGGAATGCTACCTAAAGTCAGGGGGTGTATAAGGGCCCTTAAGGCTGGGGTGAAAAGGGCGCACATCTTAAATGGAACGATCCCACATGCCCTTCTTTTGGAGATTTTCACCGATGAGGGCATTGGAACAATGATCACTGCCTAATTGTTGCATGAATCCGGTTGCAGGTCTTAATCTTAGGAATGTTTTAAGGATTTTTCCTGCGACATGTGACTTGCGGCTGCATAACAGGGATTGTGCCCTAGACATAAATAAATAGAGTGATCTCTAAGAGCCATCCTTACAGGCGCTAGATGCGCCTTCCAGAATACTCTTATCGAATTATTAAGCGTGAATTATGTCTAGGCTATAACAGGGATTATGAACAAGGAATTCCAAATGAATGTTGAGGACTTCATTAGCAAAGAGCAACGGTATCTTGTGAATACTTATAGCCGCCTCCCGGTTGTCTTCTCGCGAGGAAGAGGAAGTAGATTGTGGGATGTAGAGGGCAAAGAATACCTTGATTTCCTGGGAGGATTGGGAGTGGCTAACATTGGACACTGTCACCCGGCGGTAGTTAAAGTGGTTCAGGAGCAGATGGAGAATCTCGTTCACGTTTCCAATCTTTACTACACCATTCCTCAAATCGAGTTAGCTGAGATGCTGGTGGAAATATCCTTTGGAGATAAATGCTTCTTTTGCAATAGTGGTGCCGAAGCAAACGAGGGAGCCCTGAAATTGGCGCGCAAATACGGCAAGGAGAATTTTGGCGGGAGCAAATATGAGGTGATCACCGCCTTTCGCTCATTTCACGGTCGAACCCTCAAGACTTTAGCGGCCACGGGGCAACCCGATAAACAAAAACCCTTTGAGCCCTTGCCACCGGGTTTCAAGCACGTGCCCCTAAATGATTTGGATGCTCTGAAGGATTGCCTAACCGAGAATACCTGTGCGGTAATGCTCGAACCCATCCAAGGGGAAGGCGGAGTATATGAGTGCGAGGTAGATTACATCAAAGGTGTGAGGGAACTTTGTAACCAGGAGAATCTCTTGCTCATTCTGGATGAAGTTCAAACCGGTATGGGTCGTACGGGAAAGATGTTTGCCTACGAGCATTACGACATCGAGCCTGATGTCATGACTTTAGCAAAGGGTTTGGGAGGTGGACTACCCATCGGTGCTTTCATCACCCGCGAGGAAGTGGCTCGAGTCTTTAAACCAGGTGATCATGGATCAACATTTGGTGGTGGACCTGTTGCTACTTCGGCGGCAATGGCCGCATTGAAGGTCCTAAAAAAGGAAGGATTGATAGATAATTGCGCCAACTTAGGAAGTTATTTTAAACAGGAGCTTGAAAAACTGAAGGAGAAAAGACCTATAATTAAGGAAGTGAGGGGGAAAGGTTTGATGATTGGAGTCGAATTCCACAGGGACCTGCCTGGCAGACCCGCCTTCCAGACGGGTAGGGAGGGTATTGCCCAGGATATTGTACTGAAATTTTTTCATCGCGGGGTGATTGCAAATAATATCGGAGATAACATCGTTCGATTTCTTCCCCCACTTTGTATAATGAGGGAGGAAATCGAGACCGTTCTGGGCATATTTGATGAGATTCTCGACGAATTGGAAAGATAGGTTGTTAGGTGGATGGATTGATAGGTAGTTGGAAATTAACCCATTACCAGTAAGGCGAGCAGATACCTAATTATCAGGGTGGAGGTTAGTGTGGCATCACTTAAGGGAAGAGACCTTCTAACATTGGGTGATCTGGGCCCGGATGAAATTTATCTCATTCTATCCAAAGCCATGGAATTCAAACGCCTGCAACGGATGGGGATTTCCCATCGATATTTAGAGGGTAAAGCCGTGGCCATGATCTTTGAGAAGCCATCCACGAGAACGAGGGTCTCCTTTGAAGTCGCTTTGGCACATCTCGGTGCACACCCAATTTTCTTAAGCGCTGAGGATATGCAATTGGGTCGGGGAGAGTCCATCGAGGACACCGGTCGGGTTCTTTCCCGATACGTGGATGCCATAATCATTCGGACTTTTGCTCAAAGGGATGTGGAAAAGTTGGCTAAAGATGCGGATGTACCGGTGATCAATGCTCTCACCGACGATTTTCATCCATGTCAAGTCCTTGGCGATTTCATGACCATCCTGGAAAAGAAAGATCGCCTGGCGGGTCTCAAGCTCGCCTATGTGGGGGATGGAAATAATGTTGCTCACAGCCTTTTAATGGGTTCAGTTAAAGTGGGGCTAAATATCTTCATCGCTTCTCCAAAGGGATACGAGCCCAAGAAGTGGATCGTTGACATGGCTTTAAGGAACCTAAGAGGGTTAAAACCAAAGGTGGAAATGGTCAATGACCCCATAAAGGCTGTGAGGAATGCTGATATCGTATACACGGATGTCTGGGTAAGTATGGGTCAGGAGGCGGAGCGGGATGAGAGACTATCTGCTTTCCAGTCCTACCAGGTAAATAAGGAACTTTTAGCTTACGCTAAGCCTGATGCCATCGTCATGCATTGTCTTCCCGCCCACCGGGGTGAAGAAATTACCGCTAAAGTGATGGACGATCCCAGGTGTGTCGTTTTTGATCAGGCGGAGAATAGACTTCACGTTCAAAAGGCCTTATTAATTTCGCTAATCGGTTGATCAAAATGAGGTTAAAAGGCGAGAGACACGTTGCTATCAGGGAAATAGTGGAATCAAAGAGAATTCACACACAGGAAGAACTGGTATCTGAGTTACAAAAACTGGGATACGAAGTGACTCAGGCTACGATATCGAGGGACATAAGTGAATTGGGCTTGTTGAAAGTCCGGATGGGTGATGGTACCAGTATTTATGCTCTTCCCGAAGGTAAATTCATAGGCGATGAAACGGAGCATCTTCGAAGGATGATCGAGGATTTTGTGGTAAGCCTGAATCGGAGCGGGAATCTCATCGTGCTTAAAACCACTCCAGGTACCGCTCAGGGTGTAGCCTCCGCACTTGATGGAGTGAGATGGGAAGAGGTTCTGGGAACGGTGGCCGGAGATGATACCATCTTGGTGGTCACTCACAATAGCAGGGAGGGAGCTTCCGTTCTAGCTAGATTAAATGAGCTGAAAAGTAAATAAGCTCCACTCTCGTAGGAGGAAAAATGGCGAAGGAAAAGGTAGTTTTGGCTTATTCGGGTGGGTTAGACACCTCTGTGGCTATAAAGTGGCTTCAAGAGAAATATGATCTGGACGTAATAGCCATGGTCGTTGATGTGGGGCAGGCAAAAGATGACCCATCTAAGGATTTGGAGAGTGTAAAGGAGAAAGCCCTGAAGATAGGGGCAATCGAATCTCACATCGTCGATGCCAGGGAGGAATTCGCTTGTGATTTTATTCTCCCTGCTCTGAAAGCGAATGCCCTTTACGAGGGAAAGTATCCCCTGGTATCAGCACTTTCTCGCCCTTTAATTGCCAAGTGGCTTGTGGAGACGGCCAAATCAAGTGGGGCTAAATATGTGGCTCATGGTTGTACGGGTAAGGGAAATGATCAGGTGCGTTTCGAAGTATCAATAGGTGCACTTGATCCCTCCCTGGAAGTGATCGCTCCTGTACGTGCGTGGGCCATGTCTCGGGAGGAGACCATAAAATATGCCAAAAAACATCGAATTCCAGTCTCGGTTAGTATAAAGAGTCCCTATAGTGTGGATGAAAATCTTTGGGGGCGAACCGTTGAATGTGGGATTTTGGAGGATCCCTGGGTAGAACCCCCAGCCGATGTATATGAGATGACCGTGGATCCCATTCAGGCTCCCCATAGACCACAGTACGTAGAGGTTGGTTTCGTGGAGGGAGTACCAAAGAGCTTGAATGGGAGAGAAATCCCCTTTGTGGATCTCATCACCCGGATCAATGAAATTGCGGGTAGTCACGGATATGGGCGGATCGATATGATTGAAAATCGGCTGGTAGGTATAAAATCCAGGGAGATTTACGAAGTCCCAGGCGCTTTGGCTCTCATTGCTGCCCATCGGGATTTAGAGGATTTAACCTTAGAGCGAGAATTACTCCACTATAAATCGATCTTGGAGCAGAGATATGCCGAACTGGTCTACTATGGTCTGTGGTTTTCTCCCCTTAAAGAAGCTCTCGATGACTTCATCAGTGATTCCCAAGGGAATGTTACAGGGATCGTACGTTTGAGATTCTACAAAGGTTCCTGCAATGTCGTGGGAAGGAAATCCGAAAAATCCCTTTACGATTATTCATTGGCAACTTATGGAGAAGCCGATGAATTTTCACACGAGTTAGCCAGGGGATTTATCGAACTTTGGGGTTTACCATTGAAGTTATGGGCGCGAAGGAGTAGAGAGTCACGGGACAAGGGACCAGCGAAGCGATGAGCAATTGATTAACCTTCGAAGAAAGAGGAGGTGGCAATGGAATATCGGGGAAATCCCACGGATCCGAAGGAGTTTATCGCCTCTCTTTCCTTCGATCGTCGCCTGTACAAATATGATATACGGGGGAGCTTGGCCCATGTGGCCATGCTTGCTAAGTGTGGAATAATCCCAAAGGAAGATGCGGGAAAAATCACTCGAGGACTTAAGGAAATTGAGCGGGAGATCGAGGCGGGTAAATTCAGGTTCGATATCGCGGATGAGGATATTCACATGAGCATTGAGCGGGCTTTGATTGAGAAAGTTGGTCCCTTGGGGGGGAAATTACACACGGCGAGGAGCAGAAATGATCAAATTGCCCTGGATATCAGAATGTACTTAAAGGAAGAGATCTTAAAGATAGGGAATCTGATACGTACTCTCCAGAAAGCTCTTTTAAATCTGGCGAAGGAAAATACCGAAGTGATTATGCCCGGGTATACTCATCTTCAGCGGGCTCAACCCGTACTCTTTTCTCATCATATCATGGCTTATTTCTTCATGTTAGGTCGAGATATTGATCGGCTCAAGAGTTGTTATGAGCGTACTGATGCCATGCCTCTGGGATCGGCGGCCTTGGCGGGAACCTCCTTCCCTATCGATAGGGAATTCGTCGCAAAAGAACTTGGCTTCTCGAAAATAGCTGAGAACAGCATGGATGCCGTGAGCGATAGGGACTTCCTAGTGGAGTTTCTTTCAAGTTTATCCCTTTTGATGATCCATCTCAGCAGCTTTTGTGAAGAGCTGGTTCTGTGGTCAACATCCGAATTTGGTTTTATTCAACTTGATGAAGCTTTCACCACGGGATCGAGCATCATGCCTCAGAAGAGAAATCCCGATGTGGCTGAACTAATTCGGGGGAAGACCGGACGCACCTTTGGGCATTTGATGGGACTTCTCACCACGCTAAAGGCCCTTCCCTTGACTTATAATAGGGATCTTCAGGAGGACAAGGAACCTCTCTTCGATGCCGTAGATACGGCCAAGCGCTCTTTGGAGATATTCACACCGATGGTTGCCTCCATAAGAATAAATCCAGAGCGGATGGGACGAGCGGCTGAAGAGAGTTTCACGGTGGCAACAGATGTCGCTGATTATCTGGTAAGAAAGGGACTCCCCTTCAGGGAAGCCCATGGGGTCGTGGGGAAAATAATCGCGTATTGTCTGGATCGCAATTGTGTTTTGAGTGATCTCAACTTGGAGGATTATCGAAGCTTTTCTCCCCTTTTTGATCAAGATGTGTTCGAGGTTCTTGAGGTTAAACATTCAGTGGATTCAAAGACCAGTGTCGGGGGAACTTCGGTCAAAGGTTTGAAAGATCAGTTCATAAGGGCCGAAAGTTTACTTGAATCCGAAAAGATGTGGCTATCTCATCCGCTTGCCTAACCAGAGATGGCAAGTGGGATTATAGAGGACTTGAGATGACCAACGAGGAAGTGGCAAACATTTTAGACGAAATTGCAGATTTGCTCGATATTCGTGGGGAGATGAGCTTCAAGGTGCAGGCGTATCACCGCGCCGCCAACAGCATCCGTAGTCTCAGGGAGGATATCAACGTCCTTTATAAAGAGGGAAACTTAAGGGAAGTTCCGGCGGTGGGAAAGGGAATCGCCGAGAAAATAGTGGAGCTCTTGGAAACCGGAAGTCTCCCCTATTATGAAGATTTAAAAGAGGAAATCCCACCCAGCCTTGTGGAGCTGATGAGAATCCCCGGTCTTGGTCCCAAGAAAGCCAAATTCCTCTATGATACCCTGAGCATCACCACCATCGACGAGCTTTTGGAAGCTGCACGAACTCATCGTCTTCGGGGCTTAAAGGGAATGAGTGCCAAGACGGAAGAGAACATCATCAGGGGAATTCAACAGTTGAGAAGGGCTAGGGAGCGCATTCTCCTCTTTGAAGCCCATCCCATCGCCGAACGGTTCATCAAGAACTTAAGGAGGCAAGACTTTGTTGAGAGAGCGGATATGGCCGGCTCTTTGAGACGAATGAAGGAAACCATCGGTGACATCGACCTTTTAGCTGCAAGTTATGAGCCCCATAAGGTGATGGATTATTTTTGCCACATGCCCGAGGTAGCTCAGGTTTTAGTGAAGGGCGACACCAAGAGTAGCATCATCGCCCGGAACGGTCTTCAAATAGACTTGCGTGTGGTGAGCCCCGACCAATATGGATCAGCCCTCCAATATTTCACTGGTTCCAAAGAGCACAATGTACACTTGAGGGAAATCGCCCGAAAAAAGGGTCTAAAAATAAATGAATATGGGATTTTTGAGATGGAGGTGGATAGAAGAATAGGCGGGGAGAAGGAGGAGGAAATTTACGAAGTATTGGGAATGTCCTATATCCCACCCGTTTTAAGGGAGGATAGGGGAGAGATAGAAAGGGGAATTGAGGATTCTCTTCCCAGGCTCATTCAACTTGAGGACATAAGGGGTGACCTTCACGTCCACTCTTCGTGGACCGATGGATTGAGCAAGATAAAAAGGATCGCCGAAGCCGCCATCGAATTGGGCTATGAGTACGTAGCCATCTGCGATCATGCTGAGCAACTCAAAGTAGCTGGGGGATTGACCAAAAAAGAGCTTAGAGCTCAGGCCGAAGAGATTATGAGGCTGAATGAGGAACTCGATGGCATCACCATCATGTGCGGGATTGAGCTGAACATAGATAATGATGGCAGGGTCGATTACGAGGATGAATTTTTAAAGGAGCTGAACATCGTGGTAGCCTCAATACATGGGGGTTTCCGCCAGCCGGAGGACCAGCTCACAAAGCGAACCTTATCCGCTATATACAATGAGTACATCGATATAATTGGTCATCCCACTGGCAGGATATTGGGTAAACGCGAACCCTATGCCATCGATCTAAAAACCATTTTTAAGGCGGCTGCGGAGACGAATACCATTCTGGAATTGAATTCGTTTCCCGATAGACTGGATCTCAATGATATTCAACTAAGAGAGGCCAAGGAGGGATACGGCATAAAATTCGCCATAAACACGGATGCCCACAGTGCGGCTCAACTGGCTTATATCAAATATGGCGTGGCTACGGCTCAAAGGGGCTGGCTGGAGCCAGAAGATGTCATCAACACCTATCCACTCGATAAACTGAAGGAGATACTCAAGTAAGTCCGATTAGCGATTCGCGATGTTCGATGAGCGAGCCCATCCGCTAGTCGCTGATCTCGCCGAAAAATGAAGGGGAGAAAATGGCCATGAAACTCAGAGAAGTATACAGGTTAGCTGTGAAGATGGGCATGTCTAAGGATCCTCGGGGTGAAAAGGGTGTTAAACGGGTTTTGGACAGAATCAAGGATAACTTTGGGCAATTAAGGGAAGAGGAAAGGGAGTTCTTCGACATCGAGAAGCTGACCAATCCCTATTCTGATACCCGCATCCTATGTGGCGATCTGGAGATGGAGATAACTGGGGTTCTGGCTGGAATTGATCTGGAGGTCCCCGAGGTCCTGTTGGCCGATAGATTGAATGAAAAGGGAGAAAGGATAAATCTCCTCCTCGCGCATCACCCCGAGGGAAGCGCGTTGGCAGCTCTTCCCGAGGTTATGGCGATGCAGGCGGATATATGGGGAAAGCTCGGTGTACCCATAAATATCGGTGATGTCCTCATCGATAAGCGCATGAAGGAGGTACACAGAGCCTTGCTTCCCTTAAACCATAATAGAGCGGTTGATGCAGCACGTCTTTTGGGATTTGCTTTCATGACCATCCACACCCCCGCGGATAATCTTGTGACCTCTTTTTTGCAGAAGATCTTCGACGAGGAAAAGCCCTATACCGTCAAGGACATTGCGGATAGGTTGAGGAGGATACCCGAGTACAACTATGCCGCGAAGGATAGCGCTGGTCCCACCATTTTAGTTGGCGAACCGGATAGACGAGCGGGTAAGGTTGTCGTGGACATGACGGGTGGAACTGAGGGTCCTGAGGAAGCCATCGAAAGGCTGGCGGATGCCGGTGTGGGAACCTTAGTTGGAATGCACATGGGGGATAAGCTTCGAAAGAGAGCGGAGAAACATCACATAAATGTGGTCATTGCGGGGCACATAGCCAGTGATGCCGTGGGAATCAATCTCTTCCTCGATGAGCTGGAGAAAAAAGGGGTAAAGATCATCGTCTGCTCAGGGTTAAGACGTGTTAGAAGGACTTAGCTACCCCCATGCCTCGCCACTCTAATGGAAATGTTACTTCCTCTATCGACTGTGATTCCACCGAGGGGATTTTGTTTTATCACCTTCCCATCATTGCTCGGAATCGAGGTTTTTTCGTAACTCATGATAGTCATCAACCCAGCTCGATCGATGGCTCGAATGGCTTCGTGCTCTTCCATTCCCAAAACGTTGGGAACAACAGTTTTTTGCGAAATCGGTTCGCCCGCGCTCACGGAGATGGTGACCGTGAATCCCGGTTCAACTTCGGTTCCCTCCTTTGGCTCTTGATTGAAAACTTCACCTTTGGGAACGCCGGGATATACCTCGTCTACCCGATTAACTTTAAATCCAAGCTTGGTAAGAATGTTCTTTGCTTCCTCAGCGGTCAAGCCAACGACATTGGGGACGACTATTTTTTTGGGGGCGGTGTGGATATTGCAAAGTTTAGTCGGCTCGGTGCCCTTAACGAAGGTACGAGTGACCACATTGGGGCAATAGATGCTGGCCAAAAGTCCAGAGTCTTTGCATACCCTGACTCTCACCACTTCCGATTCGGGGGCGGGGAACCTGGAGGGGGGAGTGTCCTCAAGGGCTTTGTACATGAATTTTGCCCAGATCTGAGCGGGGAAGCTACCCCCCACAACTCGAATGCCATGTACGTTTTTCATCTCAATTTGTCCCTGTGGATAACCTACCCAGATACTGGCCACCAAATCCGGGGTATAGCCTATGAACCAGGCATCTCGATAATTCTGTGTCGTACCCGTCTTTCCCGCGGCCGGACGTCCGATATTCGCTCTTCGCCCCGTTCCATATTTGATCACATCTTGGAGAATATCGGTGACAACATAAGCGGTCGTAGGATTTATGGCCATTTTTTCATCCACCTTATTTTCCTCCAATACTTTCCCCTTCGAATTGGTGATTTTTAAGATACTTAAGGGCGTGCAGTGTACTCCATGATTAGCGAGGGTGCCATAGGCTGAAGCCATTTCCAAAGGGGAGACTCCGATCTTTAAACCACCCAGGGCGATTGCAGGATTTGGGTTAAGAGGGGAGGTTATACCCATCTTTTTGGCGATATTGACCACATTTTTGGGACCTATTTCCATTATTAACCTGGCGAAAACGGCATTAACTGATTTTATCGTTCCTTCTTTAAGGGTCATGGGAGGGCCGCCGCTTCCCTCTGTTGCATTCCTGACATGCCAGTCTTTACCGGGGAGCTTAATTGTAAGAGGGGTTGATTGATAGACTTTATTTGGCGAGACGCCATCCTCAATGGCGGTGACCAGGACGAAGGTTTTAAAGGAGGATCCAGCTTGCCGTCTTCCCTGAACGGCCAGATTAAATTTTTGGGTATTGAAATCTCTCCCTCCGACCATGGCCTTTATATAACCAGTTTTTGGATCTATGGCCACAATGGAAGCACTGGGATCTTCTGGTCGATTGAGTGTGGACCACACTGCCTCTTCGGCATGAGTTTGCATCTTTAGATCCAAAGTAGTAAAAATGCGTAAGCCCCCCTTGAAAACCGCATTAGCTCCATATTTATCGATGAGGATTTGCTTGACGTACTCCACAAAGTAGGGAGCTCGAATTGGTTTTTCCTTAATTTCCTGAACTTGAATGGGGATGGCTTGGGCGGTTGCAGTTTCCTCCGCGGTTATGAATCCAAGTTCCGCCATCCTTTTTAGGACAAGGTCGCGACGGGCCTTTGCCTTATCGGGATTGGTGTAGGGGGAATAATAACTGGGGGATTTAATGAGTCCAGCCAATAAAGCACATTCTGGGAGGTTCAAATCCCTGGCTTTCTTTCCGAAGAATGTTTCCGCGGTGGTCTCTATTCCATAACAACCATGCCCGAAGTAGATGGTATTCAGATACTTTTCCAAGATGATTTTCTTTGAATACTTTTTCTCTACCTGATAGGCCAAAACTGCCTCTTTTATCTTCCTTCTCAACGTTTTTTCGGGAGTGATGAAGGTATTTTTGACGTATTGTTGAGTTATTGTGCTTGCTCCTTCTACTATTTTTCCTCTTTTAAGATTTATGATTACGGCTCGCGCTATTGCTTCAAAGTCCACCCCCTTATGCTTGTAAAATCTCTGATCTTCTATGGCTATTACGGCATCTTGAAGGCTCTTGGGGATTTCGCTTAGGGGGACGATGACCCTATTTTGTTCGGCGTAAAGGTTTGCTATCAGGGAACCGTCGGCAGCATACATTTTGGAGGTTTGGGCGGCTTCAGGGGCTGTTTGACTTTCCAGTCTGGGGAGATCTTTGGCGCAGCTTGCTAAAATCCCTGCTGCAGCCAGAAAGAAGGTGAGAAAGGCGAAAAAGACTCCTAGGCTTATAATCCTTAAGAATCGACCCCTCCTTTTCCTAACTATTCTTCGTCTCCTTGCTCTCGACACTGGAATCTCCGCCTAGTTTGAATCTTTAAATTTTCTGAAAGAATTATATCATAATGAGCTCCAGCATAGTTCCCACAAGTATTTTTCTGCATTCATTCACCTTTTACTCCCGCAGCTTCCTTAATGCAAAATGCAAAGATCAAAAATCAAAATCACAGATCAAAATCAAAAATCATTTTGTCTCAGGTCCGAGGCCCAACGTTCTATAATCTCGGAGACCGTTCATGATTTGACTTAGACTTTGGGCAGGAGATTTCAGACTTTAAATAAATTTTGAAATTTACTCTGTCATTTTGCATTTTAAATTTTAAATTTTGAGTTAAATTTGGTTCGTAGACAGATTTGGAAAAAGCATGGTAGACTTATGCAAGGTGAGGAGAGATGGAGCAAGTTGATGAGCAACTGGGGATAATTACACGGAGTACCGAGGAAATCTTGCCTCTGGAGGATCTGAAGGCGAAATTGACCCGCTCTTTAAAGGAGAAAACTCCTCTCACCGTCAAGTTTGGAGTGGATCCAACTTCACCCGATCTTCATTTGGGTCACGCCGTAATCCTTCGAAAACTTAAGACTTTTCAAGAGCTGGGTCACAGGGTGGTATTGCTGATCGGGGACTTCACAGCTCGGATTGGAGATCCCTCAGAGAGGTCTGTGACAAGACCACAACTCGGTGCCGAACAGGTGAGAAAAAACGCGAAGACCTACACGGATCAAGCCTTTAAGATATTGGATAGGGCGCGAACGGTGATAGATTACAATAGTCGTTGGTTTGGCAAAATGACTTTTGAGGAGATATTAAAACTCTCTGCAAAGTTTACTGTGGCTCAAATGCTCGTAAGAGATGATTTTGGAAAGCGGTATTCCGAGGGTTTTCCCATCGGGCTTCACGAGTTTCTTTATCCTGTGATGCAAGCCTATGATTCAATAGTTCTCCATGCCGATATAGAAATCGGGGGGACCGATCAAATATTTAATATGCTTGCAGGTAGAGATCTTCAACGGGAGTCTGGGCAGGAACCACAGGTCGTAATAACTATGCCCATTTTGGAGGGAATCGATGGAAAGCAAAAGATGAGTAAGAGTTTGGGAAATCACGTGGGTTTGACCGATCCTCCTGAAGAGATGTTCGGAAAGATTATGTCCGTCCCCGACGAGCTAATGATAAAGTATTTTTATCTTACAACCGATTTATTAAATGGTGAGATAGAGCAGATAAACCAGGGTTTAGAGCAAGGAACACTCCACCCCGCTAAGGCTAAACGTCGATTGGCACGAGAGGTCGTCACACTATACCACGGTCATTCGGCTGCAGAGTGGGCCGAGAGAGAATTCGACACCATTTTTAAAGAGAAGGAGTTGCCATCCCAGATACCAGAGGTTTTGGTATCCAGAGAGCTTTTGAAGGATAAGAAGATCTGGATAGTGAGGCTCATAACCTCAGTTGGATTTGCCAAAACGGGCAGTGAGGCGAGGCGCCTTATACAGCAGGGTGGGGTCAAGTTAAATGGGAAGGTTATCCAGTCTCCGGATATTGATATCGAAATTAAAGATGGATATATTTTGCAGGTGGGAAAGAGGAAATTTACCAGACTCAAATTAAGTTGACAAATAATTATGGCAGGTGCTATTATCGTATTGGTGTGAGCACTGAATGTGCGGGTGTGAGATTTGAAAAGTTTACACGAACTGGAGGCGACAAGTCCATAGGTGAGTGATCTTCAATCTGGACAAAAACAGATTGTTGACTTGTCGCTGAACATTTCAGCGACATTTTTTTCAAGTTGAGCTTGACAGTAAAGTTTTTAATATGTTAAATACCTTGATGGTTGATCTTTGAAAACTGAACAGTGTGCCCTGGGTTAGCAAGGAATTAAGCGATTGGCCATCGGTGAAAGTGATGGCTGAGAGCTAAAAGTTTCAATGGAGAGTTTGATCCTGGCTCAGGATGAACGCTGGCGGCGTGCCTAACACATGCAAGTCGAGCGGCCCTGAACCATGCGATTGCGCTTAGGTTCAGGGGAGCGGCGAATGGGTGAGTAATGCGTGGGCAATCTACCTCGAAGACTGGGATAACTCCTTGAAAGAGGAGCTAATACCGGATAATTTTACTTCTCGCATGGGGAGTAAGGAAAGGTTCCCGTTAGGGTTCTGCATCGAGAGGAGCTCGCGTCCTATCAGCTAGTTGGTGAGGTAAAGGCTCACCAAGGCTACGACGGGTAGCCGGCCTGAGAGGGTGTTCGGCCACACTGGGACTGAGACACGGCCCAGACTCCTACGGGAGGCAGCAGTGGGGAATCTTGCGCAATGCCCGAAAGGGTGACGCAGCGACGCCGTGTGGAGGAAGAAGGCCTTCGGGTTGTAAACTCCTGTCAGGAGGGACGAAGGTCCCGATTTATCGGGGCTGACGGTACCTCCAGAGGAAGCCCCGGCTAACTACGTGCCAGCAGCCGCGGTAATACGTAGGGGGCAAGCGTTATCCGGATTTACTGGGCGTAAAGGGCACGTAGGTGGTCTACCAAGTCGGGTGTGAAAACTTTGGGCTCAACTCAAGGCTTGCATCTGAAACTGATAGGCTAGAGTCCAGCAGAGGAGAGTGGAATTCCCGGTGTAGCGGTGAAATGCGCAGATATCGGGAGGAACACCTGTGGCGAAGGCGGCTCTCTGGGCTGTGACTGACACTGAGGTGCGAAAGCTAGGGGAGCAAACAGGATTAGATACCCTGGTAGTCCTAGCCGTAAACGTTGGGCACTAGGTGTAGATTCTCTAAGGGTCTGTGCCGAAGTTAACACATTAAGTGCCCCGCCTGGGGAGTACGACCGCAAGGTTGAAACTCAAAGGAATTGACGGGGGCCCGCACAAGCGGCGGAGCATGTGGCTCAATTCGAAGCAACGCGAAGAACCTTACCAGGGCTTGACATGCTGGTGGTAGTGATCCGAAAGGGGAGCGACCCCGAAAGGGGAGCCAGCACAGGTGGTGCATGGCTGTCGTCAGCTCGTGCCGTGAGGTGTTGGGTTAAGTCCCGCAACGAGCGCAACCCCTTTCCCATGTTGCCAGCATTAAGTTGGGGACTCATGGGAGACTGCCCCGGTCAACGGGGAGGAAGGTGGGGATGACGTCAAGTCATCATGCCCCTTATGCTCTGGGCTGCACACGTGCTACAATGGCCGGTACAATGGGCTGCGATGGGGTAATCCGGAGCGAATCCCATAAAACCGGTCTCAGTTCGGATTGAGGTCTGCAACTCGACCTCATGAAGGCGGAGTCGCTAGTAATCGCGGATCAGCAATGCCGCGGTGAATACGTTCCCGGGCCTTGTACACACCGCCCGTCACACCACCCGAGTCGTTTGCACCCGAAGTCGCTGACTCAACCCCCCGACTTGTCGGGGGGAGGGAGGCGCCGAAGGTGTGGAGGGTAAGGGGGGTGAAGTCGTAACAAGGTAGCCGTACGGGAACGTGCGGCTGGATCACCTCCTTTCTAAGGAGTATGAAAAATACAGCACACTGTTCAGTTTTGAGAGATCAACTAAATGGAGCCAAGAGGATTTGATCAGGAAGTTAAAATTCATTTAGTTTATTTGGATTAAGCGAAGTTTAACAGGAAAGCGGTTATAGGCCAGCTTCGCTGGCTTTTTTGCACCTTGAAAATTACATAGCGGAAGTCGAGTATCCATAGGTCAAGTTACTAAGGGCATATGGTGGATGTCTTGGTGCTGGGATCGATGAAGGACGTGGTAAGCTGCGATAAGCCTCGGGGAGGCGCAAACAGCCTTTGATCCGGGGATCTCCGAATGGGGAAACCCAGCTCTGCTAAACCGGAGCTATCCACATCTGAATACATAGGGTGTGGAGGACAACCGGGGGAACTGAAACATCTTAGTACCCTGAGGAAAAGAAAGCGAGTGCGATTCCCTGAGTAGTGGCGAGCGAAAAGGGAACAGCCCAAACCAGTTGGGTGTTAAACCTGCAGGTGCTGCCCAACCTGGGGTTGTAGGAGCTACCAGGCGCTGCTGCAGAAGTGCCAGGGAGTTAAAAAACTTAAGGGTAGTCGAAGGGCTTGGAAAAGTCCGCCAGAGAGGGTGAAAGCCCCGTAGACGAAATCCTTAAGTCTCCCGGTAGTTTCCTGAGTACCACGGGACACGGGAAATCCTGTGGGAATCTGGCCCGACCACGGGTTAAGGCTAAATACTCCCCAGCGACCGATAGTGGACTAGTACCGTGAGGGAAAGATGAAAAGAACCCCGTTGAGGGGAGTGAAATAGAACCTGAAACCATATGCTTACAAGCAGTCGGAGCCCTCTATCGGTTATCCTTTTGGGTGCCGATATGGTGACGGCGTGCCTTTTGTAGAATGAACCGGCGAGTTACGGTGCGTAGCGAGGTTAAGGCCGATGAATCGGCCGGAGTCGTAGCGAAAGCGAGTCCTAATAGGGCGTTTAGTTGCGTGGCGTAGACCCGAAGCTGAGTGATCTATCCATGGCCAGGGTGAAGTCTCAGTAAAACGGGATGGAGGCCCGGACCCACTGGTGTTGAAAAACCAGGGGATGAGCTGTGGATAGGGGTGAAAGGCTAATCAAACTCAGTGATAGCTGGTTCTCCCCGAAATAGCTTTAGGGCTAGCCTCAGGTGTTTAGCTTTGGGGGTAGAGCACTGGTTGGGCTAGGGGCCCTAACAGGTTACCAAACCCAGCCAAACTCCGAATACCAAAGCTTGAGAGCCTGGGAGTCAGACTGTGGGGGATAAGCTTCATGGTCAAAAGGGGAACAGCCCAGACCACCAGCTAAGGTCCCAAAGTGTGAGCTAAGTGGAGAAGGATGTGGAATCGCCGAGACAGCCAGGAGGTTGGCTTAGAAGCAGCTATCCTTTAAAGAGTGCGTAATAGCTCACTGGTCAAGCGATTCTGCGCCGAAAATTTAACGGGGCTTAAGCTCATCACCGAAGCTGTGGCCCTGAAGTATGCGCGCAAGCGCTTAACTTCGGGGGGTAGGGGAGCATTCCCTGCGGGACGAAGTTGAGTCGCAAGGCTTGGTGGACTGTAGGGAAGAGAGAATGCCGGTATAAGTAGCGAGATCCCGATGAGAAATCGGGACGCCGTAAGCCTAAGGTTTCCTGGGGAAGGTTAATCCGCCCAGGGTTAGCCGGGACCTAAGCCGAGGCCGAAAGGCGTAGGTGATGGACAGCTGGTTGATATTCCAGCGCCACCAGGTCGCGTTCCCTTTGGGGTGAAGTGATGGGGTGACGCAGAAGGGTAGGCCATCGCGGCGTTGGTCGTCCGCGTTTAAGCACGTAGGGGGTCCCGACAGGGAAATCCGTCGGGATATTAACCCTAAGGTGCGATGACGAGCCAATTTAGGTGAAGTGACTGATCCCACACTGCCGAGAAAAACCTCTAGCAAGCGACTTGGTGCCCGTACCGTAAACCGACGCAGGTAGGCGGGTAGAGGATACTCAGGCGATCGAGCAAACCCTCGTTAAGGAACTCGGCAAAATGACCCCGTAACTTTGGGAGAAGGGGTGCCTCATTAGCGTGAACTCCTCACGGGGGGAGCGTGAAGAGGTTGCAGAGAAACAGCCCAGGCGACTGTTTACTAAAAACACAGGTCTCTGCTAAGCCGCGAGGCGAAGTATAGGGGCTGACGCCTGCCCGGTGCCGGAAGGTTAAGGGGACGGGTTATCTCCCGACTTTGTCGGGAGAGAAGCTCTAAACCTAAGCCCCGGTAAACGGCGGCCGTAAGAAAGTTGCGGCTCCTTAGGGGTAACCCTAAGGAAAAAACCTGGCTATATGCTGGGAAGCCTGTCCCCTCAAAGGGGTGTAGTATCTCACGCTACTCCTGGATTTTTACGAACATTTGTTCTAAAATGCAAAAATGACTGTAACCAAGGAGTGATAAAGCGTTGGGTGCAGGTAATCAGCAGGAAAGGCTAAGGGCTATTGGATGGGTCGTAGGTTTTGTAGATGGACAAACAATGAATCGCAGAAGCCCATCTAGGTTCTTAGAATCCTCAGAGGCCATACGCCAGGCCCCTTGCTAATAGCAAGGGTGAAGATATGGTCCACCCCTCATGGCGATATGAGGACTAGGTGAACTATAACGGTCCTAAGGTTAGTATGTGCTTGCCTTAGTAAAATCCGGCTATATGCTGGGAAGTCCCGTGTATCCGGCGGTACCTTGAGAAGGTAACAATCCGACCGGTGGGGATGATCAGCAGGAAAGACCCCCGATATATCGGGGGAATCCTCAGAGATCATACGCCGGACACCTAGGTGTGAGCTTGGGTGAAGATATGGTCCGTACCTCCTAGCGATAGGAGGAGACCGGCAGAAATGACGGTCCGCTCCGATGATTCGAAGTCATCAAGTAACAGACAGAGCGAAATTCCTTGTCGGGTAAGTTCTAACTTGCCCCTTATGGAAGAGATTCCATAAGCAAAACCGGCTCATATCGGTGAAGCCCTATCGCATTGTAAGAAGGCGAGGGTAATACCGAGGGAAGCTGCCCCAATTAAGTTGGGGTTAGCCCTGTAACGACTGATAAAATCAGGGGAGATAGCAGCTACTGCCAACTGGCAAATCTAAGGTTGCTATAACACGCCGGTATCTTGAATTTGGGGGTCTGAGATGGATATCGCATCTTATCTCTCCGGCGACGCTGATGGTGAAGGATGTTTCTGTGTGACCTTTAATCGAAGCAAACGACATGCTTTTGGTTGGGACATTAGACCTAGTTTTTCTGTAAGTCAGAATCATGACCGTGCTGAGATTTTGGAGTTGTTTAAGAACCAGTTCGGTTGTGGAACAATTAAGATTTGGGGGATCGGATAAGACGGTAAAATATGAAGTCAGAAGTATTCCGGAACTGGTAGCGAAGGTCATCCCCACATTCTGAGCTATATCCGCTCATCTCTAGTAAACAATGCGATTTTGAGATATTTGCGGAGATATGCCGGATGATGAATAGGAGAGAGCATCTGATGCCAAAGGGTCTTAATAAGATTGCTGAACTTGCATCAGAAATGAACACTTCAGGCAAGAAGAAATACCCCCGAACCAAGATAAAGGTATAGTCTACACCTCTGGTAACAGGGGAGCAATGTGAAGTTCCGACCTGCACGAAAGGCGTAACGACTTGGGCGCTGTCTCGACGAGGGGCTCGGCGAAATTGTACTACTCGTGAAGATGCGAGTTACCCGCAACTGGACGGAAAGACCCCGTGAACCTTTACTGTAGCTTGACATTGGACTTTGCTGCGGCATGTGCAGGATAGGTGGGAGGCAGTGAAGCCCCGACGCCAGTCGGGGTGGAGCCGCCCTTGAGATACCACCCTTGTCGTAGTGGGGTTCTAACCCTAACAGTTATCCTGTTTGGGGACAATGTTAGGTGGGCAGTTTGACTGGGGCGGTCGCCTCCCAAATGGTAACGGAGGTGCTCAAAGGTTCCCTCAGCGCGGTCGGCAATCGCGCGTTGAGTGTAAGGGCAGAAGGGAGCCTGACTGCGACCCGTACATGGGGAGCAGGGACGAAAGTCGGACCTAGTGATCCGGCGGCTCAGCGTGGAATGGCCGTCGCTCAACGGATAAAAGGTACTCCGGGGATAACAGGCTCATCTCCCCCAAGAGTCCACATCGACGGGGAGGTTTGGCACCTCGATGTCGGCCCATCGCATCCTGGGGCTGGATAAGGTCCCAAGGGTTCGGCTGTTCGCCGATTAAAGCGGTACGCGAGCTGGGTTTAGAACGTCGTGAGACAGTTCGGTCCCTATCCGTTGCGGGCGCAGGAGACTTGAGGAGAGTCGTCCCCAGTACGAGAGGACCGGGACGAACGGACCTCTGGTGTACCAGTTGTTCTGCCAAGGGCATCGCTGGGTAGCTATGTTCGGAAGGGATAAGCGCTGAAGGCATCTAAGCGCGAAGCCCACTCCAAGATTAGGTCTCCCATCCTTAGGAGTAAGACCCCAGGTAGACTACCTGGTTGATAGGCCACAGGTGTGAGCCCAGCAATGGGTTGAGCCGAGTGGTACTAATAGGTCGAGGACTTGACTTTTACTCGATGACCGCTATGTAGTTTTGAGGGTGCAAATAGGTAGTCGATGGACGATAGTCCATAGTCGATTGTTTGAAAGATTGGTTCAGGGGAGGTCGTCAGAAGGATGATCTCCCCTAATTTTATTGCTCAAGCCTATTAGTTTGTTTTTGATTCCTCCGTTTGACATAGCAAACTGCCAGGGTTATCGTATAGTGAGAAAATGAGTTGGGATGAAGATGAGAAAATTATTGTTGATACTGGGTCTGGCAATGTGTGGTGAGGGGCTCGTTTGCCTTATAACTCCTAAAAGCTATCTTAAGCTTTGGAAATTTGACTGGGCCCCTGCGGACTACAATGACCTTCTGGACAATTTGAGTGCCTCGCCCGGTCTTGTGCGGGCTTTGGCTGCTGCGGAGTTAGCCCTCGGGATGTGGCTTACATTCCACGAATTAAGCAGAAGACGGGAAAACTAAACCCCGGCCATTGGATATTGAGAAATTGGTTTCTACCATGGGAGATGAGGTATAAAAATTCATGTCCTGGCGATAATATGTTAGACTTCAATTATTGAGGAGGTGAATTGATGAGCGATAAGGTTTATACCGTAAACCAAGTGGCGGCTCTTTTGAATCTTAAACCAGAGACCGTTAGGACTTATTGCACGCGAGGAAAGATACGAGCTCTTAAGGTTGGTGGGGAGTATCGCATTCCCAAAAGAGATCTGGAAAAATGGGTTGAGGCTAGCAAAAGAAAGTTTGCATACCATTCCAGAGGCGGAACGGAGTTTAAGGTTGAGATTTGTAAACTCTCTGAATTAGGAACACAAAATCCTTCCTTCTTTTATATCTCCTCTTCGAAGGGTGATTCATTCTTTTTTGAGCTTTATATCTCGCCTGAATACTTGAGGGATAGAGAGATTGAATTAACTGACAGATTGAAAATCATATACGATGCCTTAGAGCAAGATGTGCGTGAGCCAAAAAGAATAGAGGTTCTACCCTCAGGGATATATTATGGGGATATCGTCCCAGATATCGAATTTTAATTGCTACCATTGTAATTGCTCTTCTTTGAACTTTTGCAAAAGCCCGCCTGCCGGCAGGTGGAAAAGATTTTTATAGGAGAAAAGAAATTTGTTCGTCCCAAGTTACATAAAATTACATGAAATCAACGAACTCAGAAAAAGGGTCGAGAAGGCTTACGAAATCTTAAAAGGGTGCAAAATCTGCCCTCGTCAGTGCGGGGTAAATAGACTTGCTGGTGAGAAGGGAGTTTGCCAGGTTGGTAAATTACCCATGGTTTCCAGCTATCATCCGCATTTTGGCGAGGAGAGACCCCTTGTTGGAAGGCACGGTTCAGGGACGATCTTTTTGACATTTTGCAACCTACTTTGCGTTTATTGCCAGAACTATGAGATAAGTCACCTCGGTGAGGGATCCGAGGTTAGCATCGATGAACTTACTAAGATGATGCTCTATCTGCAGAAGATCGGTTGCCACAATATAAACTTTGTCACCCCTACTCATGTAGTTCCCCAGATTTTGGCGGCTTTACCCTATGCTATCGAGGGAGGGCTCTCTGTTCCCTTGGTCTATAATTCCGGTGGCTACGAGCGCGTCGAAACCCTAAAACTCTTGGATGGTGTCTTTGATATTTACATGCCTGATTTTAAATATGCCCACCCCGCAGTGGCTAAAAGATTTTCCAAGGCAAGGGATTATCCTGAGGTTGCCAAAGCTGCTCTACGCGAGATGCACCGGCAAGTGGGCGATCTGGTATTGGATGAAGATGGTATCGCCCAACGGGGGCTTTTAGTGCGACATCTGGTACTTCCCGATGGTCTGGCGGGAACGAGGGAGATCATGAGATTTTTAGCCCAAGAAATTTCGCCCAACACCTACGTAAATGTAATGGATCAATATCGACCCTGTGGTCAGGCTCACAAATATCCTCCCCTAAACCGCCCTATAACCCTTAAGGAATTTCAAGATGCGGTGAATGAAGCGTTTGAGGCTAGCTTAAGGAGGCTTGACGGAATCACTGTGTAGAGCTCTATATTATTGATGTTCTCAAATCTTTTGATATGTCCCTGAAAGCGGAGCAACGAGAATATCTTGCAGGAGGGATGAGCCATAAATAAGGCATTTTTCAGTGGGGGTAACATTCTTACAGCTCTTCAGCACCCAGTTGTTAAGGAATTGAGCTCCCTCTTTGGGCATGCTCACAGAAAGCTGTATCTGGTCGGAGGAAGTGTGCGTGATGCTTTTCTCGGCGAATTTCATGAGGATTTTGATTTTGCCACGGATGCTCCACCAGAGGAGGTCATCAAGATCGTGAGAAAGTGGGCTGATGGGATGTGGTTGGTGGGGGTGAAATTTGGCACGGTCGGCGTGGTTAAAAATGATATCAAAGCTGAGATAACCACCCTGCGCCGTGAGGTTTATCCCGAACCTGACCGCCACCCAAAGGTTAGTTTCTCCACGGATATAATGACCGATCTTTCCCGTCGTGATTTCACCATCAATGCCATGGCTCTGGAATTGCCCCAAGGAGAGCTCATCGACCCCTTCGGCGGCAAAGATGATTTGCGAAAAAAACTTTTGAGGACACCTGTCACGCCCAGCCAGAGCTTTCTTGATGACCCATTGCGTATGTTAAGAGCAGTACGCTTTGTAGCTACTCTGGAGATGCATGTAGCCCCGGAAGTCAAAGAGGCCATGATCACTTACCGTTCTCAACTCTCCATAGTCTCTAGAGAGAGAATCAGGGATGAATTTTCGAAGATTCTCATGGGCAACAAGCTCACCAGTGCTCTGCAACTGATGGTCGATACGGGTCTCATGGAGGAAATCGCCCCTGAATTGTTGACTTTGAAGATGGCTCTGGATCCGGAGTATGATCATAAGGATGTTTTAGAGCACACTTTCCAGGTTGTTGGTCGAGTGGAAGCCGATTTAACCCTCCGTTTAGCCGCCTTGTTGCATGATATCGGAAAACCAAGGTGCAAAAGGATAGTTGAGGATAAGATCACCTTCTACGGTCACGATGTCGTAAGCGCTCACATGGCTGAAAGAAGACTTAAACAGCTCAAATATCGTGGTAAGGAGGTCGAGGAAGTCGTTAAACTGGTGAGGATGCACATGCGGGCTTATACCTATCGCCAAGGTTGGACGGATAAAGCGATTCGAAAATTTGTCAGGGATGCCGGAGAATTACTGCCGAAACTGCTTGCATTGATAAAAGCGGATTGCACAAGCAAGGATCCCAAGAGAACCAAAGAAGCCCTGGCTTTGCTCGAGGAATTGGAGAACAGAATCAAGGAGCTTGAGGCGAAGGAGGAATCCGCAAAGATCAGACCGCCTCTTAATGGATACGAAGTCATGGAGTTCCTCAATATTTCCCCGGGTCCTCTCGTTGGAGAAGCCTTAAATGCCTTGCTTGAAGCCAAGCTCGATGGCATCATCGCCACGAAAGAGGAAGCCTACGAGTTCTTGAGGAAGTGGACGAGTGAGCGGAGCGAATTATAATTTTGGAATCTCTTTACTTGAAGGCTGAAAGGAATCTCTCGAGGGATCTATCGTAAGTTCTTTCCACGTCCGAAGGGAAAAGACACCCTGGGAGCTGTCGATTTTTCCTATGATAAGCTATACATTCGCAGCAAATACCCTTTCGTTCACAGGGTTCGTAGGTACAGGTACAATTATTCATATTTTCCTCCCGCTTGCACTCCATTTTTTAACCTCCCTTTACATTTATGAAGGGATGAGGGATGAGCCAAGAGTCTAGAGGGGGAAATTCTTTTCCTATCTTTTATCCCTCTAGACTTCTCCCTTATCCCTTACCCCTTTTCATTCGAGTTTATACATAACAAGACCCGAAAGAAGTTTTGGGTAGAAGAACGTGGACTTTTGTGGCATTATTTCACGATTGTTGGCTATCTTCTTAATCTGGTTAATTTTGGTTGGATTGAGGAAGAATGCAATCTGATATTCTCCTCGATTTATGAGCTCAATTGCCTCTTCTTCATGGATGGTGTATTTGATGCTATCCTCAAGATCTGTTTTTTTAAGACCCAATATACGGCCGAACAATAGATTATGAAGGATGATTACATCCAATTTTTTCCACTCCGCTGAATGGCCGGGACCCAATATCTCATCGATGGTTTTTTCCTCACGTGCCGTCAGCAGGTAGTATTTATCGCCCCAATACATCCCAAACGCGCGATCCTTTCGCTTTTCCCTCAATTTTTCAAGGAATTTCTCTCTCTGCATCGTTTCATTCGCTCGGTTGAATTGCAGTATTTGAAGATCAAAGAATTCCTCGATCTTTTGTAGAAGCCTGTGGAAATTAAGTTCCTTTATATTTCTTACCACTCTATGGATGGGCAAAATCGTTAGTTTCTCACCATCCATGTTCACGAGCATCATGATGACATAGTCGTAAACCTCTGTTAATTCCGGAAATTTTTTCCTCATCTCATTTCTGAAGTTGAGAGCAGTTTCATATCGATGGTGACCATCGGCTATGTAAAGTTCTTTGTCCTTGATTATTTGGACTATTTTATCTATCGTTTTTTGTTCGTTTATCCTCCACAATTTATGCCTTACGCCATCTTCGTCCCTTACATCGATTATCGGTTGCTCTTTCGCTTTAGCCTCTAAGATGTGATCGATACCCCCTCGTGGATCGGAATATAAAGCTAAGATTTGGCAGAAATGAGCCTTACATGCTCTAAGCAGGTTCAATCGATCGATCTTGGTTTTGGACTCTGTTCTTTCGTGGGGAAATATCTTCCCGTTGTCAAAATCCTCCAATTTAGCTAAAGCAATGAATCCCATTCTCCTTTTTCTTTCCCCGGTTTTCCATGCCTGCCGGCAGGCAGGTAGGGAATATTCCTGCTGGTAAAGGTAGATTGCAGGCTTTTCATCCTCTCGCAACACCCCTTCCCTCAACCACCCCTGGAAAAAGGTTGCTGCTCGTGTGTACTTGTTGTTGACTGCATTGTCACCGGGATACTCTTTCCCCAGTATTAGGCGAATTACATTATACTCACTGAGATTGTAGTATTTTCCCTGTTCTCTTGGAGAAATTACGTCATAGGGTGGAGCTACAACTCGCTCTAAATTCACCTTTTCTTCGTTGTAGAGAATCCCTTTAAAAGCTCTGATTTCAGCCAAAAAGACAAGTCCTCCCATCAGAAATAATAATGGAATTTTCCCGTAGGATCTCCGTTACAGTTCCCACTTGCATGCTTTTAATTTTAAGTTAGCCTACCGGTCTTAAGCAATATGAATTTAAGATCAGTCAAGAGTCATGCGTCAAGGGCGCTGTCGCGTCTACGGGGCAGGCGCAGTTACGGCCGTTTACCCCGTTGGCGAGTGAAACGAGTCCTTCGGGGCTGCTCGGGTCTCGCCTCGCTACAAAACTCTGAGTATGTTTTAAAGGTTTTCATGGGCGAGGCTCCGACACTTTCTTAACACTTACCCTCCTTAAAATGTCAAAAGTGTTAACCTAACTCGTTAATAGTCCATCTGTATCTCATTTGAGGACTGCGAGGGAGGCATATCCAACCACGGCACCAAAATCCCCTGTAACATCGCCCGATGTTGCATAGGAGATGAGTTTGGCTTTCTTGGCTCCGAGGATTCTGCACGCGGTGAGCATGGCCATAACCGGACCTGTTCCACACATAGTAATGGAAAGATTTTTGACTACGCCATTCAACTTGTGGGGATCCAATTCTAGGATAGCTTGCAGAGCTTCTTTGTCTTTTCTTTGGGCCTGACTGTGAGGCTCATAGTGGGTGAAGTCCGTGCTGGCAATGATGATGGCCTCTTTCTCGCTCAGCGCTTCGGCTAGAATCTCTCCCACCTTTAAATTCGTTTCCAGACTCTGATCCAGCATACATATGGGGACGAATTTGAAACGAGCGCCATAAAGATATTGGAGGAAGGGCAATTGAACTTCGATGGAATGTTCTCGGATGTGAGCCATTTCATCCTCATTAATTACAGGAGATTCAATTTCTTGAGCTACTTTGGAATCGATTTCCACGGAGCCTAAAGGCATATTCCAGATCCTCTTGCTTATGGCCACGGGGGAGCCAATACCGGAGTGATTGGGACCTAAAATTATCGCTAGCTTAGTTTCTTGATCCCGGGCCAGGCGGTGAAACCCATGGGCGGCGATGGGTCCGGAATACATATATCCGGCATGTGGGCTTATAAGACCAATGATCCTATGTTCTCCTTTGGGATTAACTTGGGGTAGACTCCCTGGACCAAGGGGATTTAAGAAGCAATCCTCAAGCTGTGTTCTTAAATCATCGGGATCTGCTTGATAAAACAACCCGGCCACGGCGGGTTTTCTGATGGGTTTCATTGCGAACCTCCTGTTATCGGCTTTGGGTAAAACCCTTATTTTTGGTTGGTTTCCATCCTAAGTTTTCGTCAAAATTCTTCCATTTTCCTTTTGAAACATATATTCTTTTGGAATGAAAATATTTGAGACGAGGGATCTGTAATCTTTTGTTATAATAAGCGGGGTTCTGCAGCAAATTTCTATGCTGCTGATTAGTCTAAAGGCAATTTAATGAGGATACCAATTTACTGGTGCGAGAGAGTATTTCAAATTCAAAAAGGATAAAAAATTTGCAATTATTTATCTAAAGGGGGAAGGGGAGATGAGGAACATCTTAATTGAGAGCATGAAGGAGACACCGGTATCCGAACATCAAGTGGAAATCGTGGAGAGAAAGGGCATTGGTCACCCCGATTATATTTGCGATGCCGTAATGGAGGAGATTTCCATTGCTTTCTCTTGGGAGTATGTCAAAAGATTCGGGAATATCATGCATCATAATGTGGATAAGGGCTTGCTCGTTGCCGGCAAGGTCGAGAATAGATTGGAGGGAGGAAGGGTTCTGGAGCCCATGCAACTGATCGTCGGCGACAGAGCCACCTTTGAAGTCGATGGAGAGAGGATACCCGTGGTGGAAATAGCGGTGGAGACCGCGAAGAGATGGTTCAGGGAAAATCTCAGATTTGTCGATCCCGATAAACATGTGGTTTACAAGGTTGAGCTCAAACCCGGCTCCCCCGAGCTAATTGATATATTTAGGAGAAGGAAGGGACTATTGGGAGCGAACGATACATCGGCTGCCGTTGGCTATGCTCCTCTCACTGATACCGAGAAAATTGTCCTTGAAACCGAGAAATTCTTAAATTCCCCCCGATTTAAGGAGATGTTCCCGGAGTCGGGCGAGGATATCAAGGTCATGGGCTACAGGGAGAAAAAGAATTTGCATTTGACCATCGCCATGCCACAAATCGACAGATTTGTCCACAGCGAAGAATCCTACTTCCGAAGGAAAGATGAGATGCAGGAAGTCATAGAGGAATTCGTCAAAGAGAAACGCGCTTCCCTTAAGGCGATCCGCGTCTATCTCAATACCCTGGATAAAAAGGGTAGGGGAATGGGTGGCATGTATCTATCCGTTCTGGGCACTTCAGCCGAGGATGGAGATTCCGGTGAAGTCGGTCGAGGAAACCGGGTAAATGGAGTAATTGCCCTAAACAGACCCATGGGCACGGAGGCTGCAGCGGGGAAAAATCCCGTGAGTCATGTGGGGAAAATATATAATATCCTCACACACAAGATCGCAAATACTATCCATCAAGAAGTGTCGGGGATAAGGGAGGTATATGTCTGGCTATGTAGCCAGATAGGCATGGCCATAGATCAGCCGAAGATTGCCTCTGCTCAGCTCATCCTAGAACGGGGGGTTTCCTTCGATCCAGTGTCCAAGAAGGTTAGGGAGGTAATGGATTTCGAATTATCAAAGATCGATGAGTTCTGCAACGATCTGGCTAAGGGAAAATATAAGGTCTGCTAGGTTGGGTGATTTTCTGTGAAAAGGTATCCCATTCCCGCTGTGGGAGCTGTAGTCAAACGCGGTGATTCCATGCTTTTGGTGAGAAGAGGCAAGGAGCCATCGAAGGGTATTTGGTCGATACCCGGTGGGGGAGTAAAATTCGGGGAGACTCTGCATCAGGCGCTGAAGAGAGAGGTCCGAGAGGAAACCAACATAAATGTGGAAATAACCGAGTTAGTGGGGGTTTTTGACCACATCATCAAAGATGGTAAAGGAACTCTCCACCATTATATTCTCATCGACTACCTCGCTAAACCTCTCAACTTTGATGTCGAAGCAGGTTCGGATGCGATGGAAGCGAAGTGGGTTCCCTTCAAGGATTTAAAGGATTTTGAACTCACCGAGCCCCTTCGTGAATTATTATCGACACTTTTCCCCAAATTCTAGTATGGCAGATCTACCTAAGTTCTCACCATGCTTTACTTTGCTCACTCGCGGAGAATAAGCCTCTGGCAAACATCTCCGTGGTGAGTTTCTCCAGGCAATCGGTATTTCCCCTGAAGAACTCCTTTAGTTTGGAAAAGAAGAGCCCTGCGGCGTCTCTTACCTGAGGAAGCTCCATTTTTACCTCTCCTTCAGCGGTCTTTACCTTCGATGGCTCATAACCATTTCTGTATCCTCTGTGAGGCCCTTCCTTTCTCCTTTCGTAGTGCTCCCTCTCCAGAAACTCGGTTACCTCGGCTTCTAAAAGCTCCTGCATCATAAGCTACATTCCTTTCAAAAGAAACTCGCTCAAAAGATTTCCTCCATCACTCCTTCCTCTAAGATTTCCTTTAGCTCCTTGCGAATTCTCTTGCTCGGTGGCACCTTTTTCATAGGACTTCGGTCTCCTTTCTTCTTGGTTTTGGAATCAATAAAATGTGACCGAAGCCCCTCTATTTTTACAGGAATTTTAGGACATCACCTATGAGATATCAATACTAAGTTATAATTGAAAAAGTGTCCACTAATACGCTGGCGAGTATATGTAGATTTTGTTTGTCTTGAGAGAAGGATTGTAGTAGAGGTCGATGGTGGACAACATCAAAAGGGAAAAGGATGAAGATATCCAAAGGGATAGGTGGCTCCGAAACCAAAGCTTTAAGGTTCTAAGATTTTGGGACAATGAGATTCTTGAAAATATCGAGGGAGTATTGGAGATGATAAGGGAAAATTCTTCGTAGCACCCTCCCCTCAATCCCCTCCCATCAAGGGAGGGGAAGACAAAAAAGATTTCTCCCATCGAGGGAGGGGAAACAAAAAGATATGCTCCCATCAAAGGAGAGAAAAAGAGTATCCACTAAAAATGGAGAAGAACCAAATTTTTGATACCCATTTGGATTCCTTTCAAATATATTCAATTCCCCCGTTTAGACGATCGAGGCGCACCAAATGTTCCATAAAAAGAAAAACCCATTCGGATTCACCGAATGGGTCTCAAAGGGAATGTCAACTTTAGGGGGTCTTTTATCTCCGCTTCAAGTTCGCTTACCTTTTTTGTTTCAATTCCTTTACACACAGCTAAATCTTTCTGTATAAAGTACTGTCCTTGAGGTCCTCCCTTAATAAAATATACGTTTTTTAGAGGGATTTTCTTTAAGAAAAGGATTATATAGTCTCCGAGTTTTAGAGGAGTTATGCCAGCAACTACTACCTCTTTATCACCAATCTTTCCCCCCTCTTCACGAACAATGATTTTATTTTTGCTTTGGGGGTTCTTTAGATATTTCTCAACTTTGATAATTTTATCGGTGTAGATAATACTTGAATATCTTTTGGCAGCTTCTTTTTCTTTCTCATTGGATACAATGAATATACATGTTTCACCTTTTTCTGCTGCCTTTTTGGCATCCTCCTCACTTGTAACGATAACTGGTTTTTCTTCCACACTGGGCAAAATCTCAACCACTTTACCTTTAATGATTATATCGGATTCCTTCACAATATCCGGAAAATCCATTTTTTTTCCATAATGCACGCGAGACTATTGAAACTTTCTGAGTCTTAAGTAACTTTGGGGCTACAATCACTCCGATCAAAACACTCGCTAGTACTATCAAAATCACCAAGACAAGGATTTTCTGCTTCCCAGTCATTTAATGATCCTCTCCTTGAGTTTTTTATTTCACATAACAGACTATTCCCTCATAATTATAACCCACACTCGTGGCAAAGATTACTTCGTTCCAATTGTGGTGTAGAAATGATCACGCCCATTATATAGGCGATAGAGTGGCATGATACCTGCAGCTGAAGAACCACAAACCGCAGAGGCTATTTTTGATGAGGCAACGAATGATCATTTCGAATATATTTTTACATGAGGCAACAAGTTTTGGATTTCATCAGGGTTTTCGAAAAATAATTTTTTGTTCTAATGGGGAACTTTTCACCATGTGGAAAAACTTAAAAGATTTGACTGAATAATAGCTATATATGATCGATTAAGCTAAAATTTGAAGAGTTAAAGTTCGATAAAAGGGAATTTGGGGGCGGGTTTAGATGGCAAAGTTCGTGGAGATGTTCCAAAATTTTATATTCGATATGGATGGAGTGATCTATCTGCAGGACAGTTCCATTCCTGGGGCTAAGGAGGTCATAAATTATCTGAAATCCGCCGGCAAGTCCATCCTTTTCTTAACGAACAACTCCTATTACACCCCCGAATATTATGTGGAGAAGCTTTCATCCATGGGAATTCAAGCGAGTCCGGAACGGATTCTAACATCAGCCGCTGCAACGGCGATGTATCTCAAAAAACATCACCGATTGAAGGGGAAAACTGCCTTTGTCATAGGTGGACCTGGCCTTGAGTGGGAGATTAAATCCATCGGATTGGAGCTACTTACCACCGATAGCGGAAGGAATGCTCATTTCGTCATCGTTGGCTGGGATACAAATTTTAATTATGAAAAGATGAAGGTTGCTACCCTGGCGATCAATGGTGGTGCAATCTTCATTGGTACCAATTACGATAAGACTTTTCCCAGCGGCGAAGGCTTGTGGCCTGGAGGGGGAGCGATAATTGCTTCCATCGAGGTTGCTACGGGCAAGAAAGCCAAGATTATAGGAAAGCCTGAAAAATACATGGTCGAAGTGGCTTTGGCTCTTTTCGATGGAAAACCCCAAAAGACGGTGCTCATAGGGGATAGACTGGATAGCGATATCTTGGCTGGAAAGAGAGCGGGGATAAAAACGATCCTAGTTCTCACGGGTGTGACTTCCCGGGAGATGTTGGAAAAATCCGGCATTAAACCCGACTACACCTTGAAAGGAATTTGGGAATTGTTCTAATTATTCTTCCCTCTTTGCCTCCTCGATTATCTTTTGAGCGATATCCCCCGGTACTTGCTCATAGTGAGAGAATTCCATTCCATAGGTACCTCTTCCGTGGGTTATGGATCTCAGTTGAGTTGCATATTTCGCTATTTCCGCCAGGGGGACGAGGGCTTTAATCACCTGATTGCGTCCGCGAGGTTCCATCCCCAGAATTTTTCCTCGTTTCCCGCTTAAGTCACCGATGACGTCACCCATATATTCCTCTGAAACTATCACTTCCACTTTCATGATGGGTTCAAGGAGGATCGGATTTGCCCCAAGTACCGCCTTTTTTAGCGCCATCGAACCCGCAATCTTGAAGGCCATATCTGAGGAGTCCACGGGGTGGAAGGAACCATCGTATACAGTCACTTTGACATCTATCACGGGATAGCCCGCAAGTACTCCTCCTTCCAAAGCTTCTTTGAGCCCCTTCTCAACGGCGGGGATGTATTGCTTGGGAATGGCGCCTCCCACAATTTTGTCGACAAATTCGTATCCAGCACCACGAGGTAGCGGTTCGACCTCAATCCAGGCATCACCATATTGTCCACGACCTCCCGTTTGTCTCTTGTATTTTCCCTGTGCTCTGGCTGAGGCGAGAACCGTTTCTTTATAGGGTATTTTTGGTGTAGACAAAGTGGCTTCTACCCCGAATTTTCTGCGCAGATGATCAATGGTCACCTCCAAATGCATATCCCCCACTCCGGAGACTATGGTCTGCCTGGTTTCGTGATCACGGCGGACCCTTAAGGTCAAATCCTCCTCAGCCAATCTCATAAGAGAGGTGCTCAACTTTTCCTCGTCGCCCTTGGTTTTTGGCTCGATGGCCACGGAAATCATGGGTTCAGGTAGGGTTGGCGGTTGTAGTTTTATGGGCTTACCTTCGTCGCATAAGGTATCACCGGTGAATGTTTCGTTGAGTTTTGGCACGGCTGCGATGTCCCCCGCTGGGACATCGCTAGTTTCGATCTGATTCTTGCCTTGCATGAAGAAAAGATGTCCTATTCTTTCCCTCTTGCCTCTTGATGCATTATGGACTGCGGAGTCGGCGTGAAGCACTCCTGAATACACTCGGAGGAAAGTTAGTTTGCCCACATAAGGGTCGGCAACGCTTTTAAAAACTAAAGCTGTTAGAGGCTCCTTTTCACTATGTTTTCTGATCTCTTCCTTCTGCGTTTTGGGATTGACCCCTTTGATTTCGCGCCCCTCCATCGGCGAGGGCATTATCTCCACTATGGTATCCAGAAGCGACAATATTCCAATGTTTTTAAGAGCTGAGCCGCAGAGAACTGGCACAACGGTTCGGTTCAATGTAGCTGTCTTTAGAATCGTTCTTATCTCCTCTTCGGTTAATTCCTCACCTTCAAGATATCTCTCCAGGAGCTTGTCATCGGCTTCGACCACGGATTCGATCAGTTTCTCCCTATATTTTTCGGCTTCTGCCTTTAAATCCGCGGGGATTTCTTCTTCCTTGGATTTGCCATCGGAAAAGACCGCGGTCATTTTGATTAGGTCTATAACCCCCTTGAATCCGCTTTCTTTCCCAAGCGGCAATTGGACGGGAGCTACATTAACGCCGAAGGTCTCCTTGACAACATCCATCGCTTGATAAAAATCGGCGTTCTCCTTATCCATCCTATTGATGAAAACCAGGCGGGGTAAATCATACTCATCCGCGAGATGCCAGACTCTCTCCGTTTGCACTTCTACCCCTGATACGGCGCAAACGACGATTATCGCGCCATCCGCCACGCGCAGAGCGCTTATAACCTCGCCGATGAAATCAGCGTATCCCGGTGTATCTATTATGTTGATTTTGTGATTTTTCCATTCACAGGGAGCAAGTGCAGCATTTATCGATATCTTCCTTTTGATCTCTTCGGGATCGTAATCGGTGACCGCGCTGCCACTGTCAACGCTTCCCATCTTGCTAATGGCTCCCGAGGTGTAAAGCATCGCTTCGGTCAAGGAAGTCTTTCCAGTTCCTCCATGGGCAATGATGGCGATATTTCTTATCCTTTCGGTGGAATATTTTTTCAATACCATCTCCTCCTTTTTCTGCTAATAATATATCATGCATGGATCATAATTTCAGATATCTAGTAATATATAATCCCAAACCTACAATAATATAATCCCACCCACAATATATCTTCTACAATATAATAAACCTTTTGTACATGTTCCATATCTCTGTTGAGGAAGTGCTAGAGGGAGAGTTTCAGCTGCGAGTATTTATCATTTTTATGAAAAAGCCGAAATATTACCACAAGAAAAAGAGTTCGCGGGTTAAAATCTGAACGGATCGACACGATATGTTATACTCTTTTTAGCATTACAAGGGGTTAAAGCGAAGGTGAAGGAAGCAATTTTAGTGGTCGATGATGAGCAGAATATCGTGGAGTTGGTGAAGCTTTACTTGACCAATGAAGGCTTCACGGTTAGGGGCGCCATCAATGGCGAAGAGGCCTTAAAGACCTTTAAATCCTTCCAGCCTTCATTGATCATCTTGGAT
This sequence comes from Actinomycetota bacterium, assembly GCA_030018275.1. NCBI lineage: Bacteria > Bacillati > Actinomycetota > Actinomycetota bacterium. The sequence goes on from JASEGB010000009.1 coordinate 60,742, forward strand.
ATTATGCTTCCGGGAATGGATGGTTGGGAGGTATGTCGTCGGATAAGAAAGGAGTCGGATGTCCCCATCATCATGCTCACCGCAAAGGTGTCGGAGGTCGATAAGGTCGTGGGGCTGGAATTGGGAGCCGATGACTACCTGACCAAGCCCTTTAGTCCTCGGGAGCTCGTGGCTCGAGTCAAAGCGGTGCTCCGGAGGGTTCGCGGCCCAGCGCCAAAATCTCCTCTCAGCTTCGGGGATTTGACCATAGATATCGATAAAAGGGAGGTAAGCTTGGCCGGAAAGAAAATCGATCTCACCTCCACGGAATTCGATGTATTAAAAGAACTGGCTTCAAATCCTGGCATCGTCTATTCAAGAGAGCGTCTCCTTCAGAAGGTGTGGGGATATGATTTCTTTGGTGGAGCTCGCACGGTGGATGTTCACATTCGTCATCTGCGACAAAAGCTGGGTGATGAGGGCTCTCGCTTTATCGAAACGATATGGGGCGTCGGATATAGGTTTAAAGGGAAGTGAAAGATGTTTAAGTCCCTTCGCTCTCGAGTTATTTTCTCCTATGTTTTTGTTCTTTTTCTCTCCTTGGGTATCGCGAGTCTACTTTTCTACCAATTTCTGGTGAGTTACACCGTTCGAACTCAGGGAAAAGAACTAACGAATCAAGCTGTTACCCTCGGTCGTGAAGTGGAAGCAATATTAGAGGGTCAGAACCCCTGGCTTGGGATACATAGAGTAAGGATCCACAAATTTCTATCCGCCTATGCCAAGCTGACAAAGATAAGGATATTTTTCATCGATTCCAAAGGAGAAGTCATCGTCGATTCAGAGGGTCCTCCACTCATTCAAAAGCAACAGTTACCAAAGTGGGTGACGGGCTTAGCTGGAGAGAGCCCTCAGGTGTTGAGGAGATATCTCCCCGAATTACGCAAGGAAGTTTTATTGGTCAGTGTTCCCTTGAGGGAATCCAAAAATTTGCTAGTCATAGTGAAGCCCTTTGCGGAGGTAAAAGAAGCCCAGCGTCCCTTCTTAAATCTCCTGCTCGGAGCAGCTGCAATCTCCTTTCTCATCTCGGTATTCGTCGGTTTATACCTTTCGCGTTCAATATCGGAGCCCATTCTTAAATTGACTAGAGCTGCAGGTGAAATAGGAAAAGGGCGGTTCGATCAATACATCGATGTGCAGTCGGAGGATGAGATTGGACGGCTGGCTAGAGTCTTCAATTTCATGGCCGAAAGGGTTAAAATGGCTTATCAAGCACAGCGGGATTTTGTGGCCAACGTCTCGCATGAAATAAGGACGCCCCTCACGTCCATAGAGGGATTCTCCCAAGCCTTACTGGATGGTGTAGTCAAGGATGAGGATTCTTTCAAAAATTCACTTCGAATAATCAACCAAGAGAGTAAAAGATTGGTGAGATTGGTAAGGGATTTATTGGCCTTATCCAGCATTGATGCTGGACAACTGGATCTCAGTTTTAAATCCCTTGACTTGAGAAAATTCTTGCGCCAGATCGGCGAGAAGTTTCAACCCCGTGCCGATGAGGATGGTATCCAATTTAAGGTGCAAGTTTCGGGGAATATCAAAATTACCACAGATTCGGATCGCTTGGACCAGGTATTGACCAATCTTTTGGACAATGCCTTCAAATATACCCTATCCGGGGGAACGATTGCCTTGAGAGCCACCTTGCTCGATTCCAAGAAAGTGCAATTGGAAGTGGAAGATTCCGGTGTTGGTATCCCCTTTGAGGACCTACCCAGGATCTTTGACCGATTTTATCGCGTGGAGAAATCCCGTTCCAAGGAATACGGTGGTGCTGGTCTCGGCCTTTCCATCTGCAAAGAAATCATCGAAATCCTGGGCGGGAGCATAGATGTGGAGAGCAAACTGGGTGAGGGAACGAAATTCACCATAGAGCTACCGATTTCCCCACAGAGAAATCAATAAAATCCACTTTTAATCAAAACTTAATATTTTTTCAAAATTTCCATAATATTTTTCCCCCAATAATATATTTGGGGTCGGCTGGAGCCAAGGTACCAAATTTTTTGGGGGTCGGCTGGAGCTTAAGGTAATAAATGACGCAACCAATTATGAATGTCGGAGAATTTCCCTCCTTTCACCGTCCGGCTCGTAATGTACCCATCAGAAGACCACTCAAGGTTGTCTCCAGGCCTGACCCTTTTTATTATGCTCTCCTTAATCCTCAAGAAGTATTAATCCTAGGTTACAAGCTTCGAAACCATCTTTGATAATTCCCTCGTAAATGCCGGAAGGAATTGAACCCTCTCAGAGGAAATTCTTATTATTAATTTTAGTTGAATGAATCTTTGCGGTTGAGGGGGCGACTTAAAATATATCTCTGGATAAAATATATCCTAAGGACAAAACTTTTACCCATAGGTCTTTCCATTCTAGCCCTGATTTTCATTGCTGTCTGGGGATATCTTTATGCCTTTGCAGAGGACTTAGTCATAAAATCACCTTCCCATGGAAGGGTCATACCCAATGCTACTCCTTCTATTTCCGTAGAGTGGCAGATTTTTCCTCTGGCAAGGCTTGCTTCCGCAACTGTTATCGTCGATGGCAGGGATGTCAGTGAATCTGTTTCCCTCTCTGCGGTCGGATTTTCCTATGATCCTCCTCAGAAATTGAGTGAGGGAGAGCACACCATAGAGACAAAGCTCATCTACAAATTTCTGCTCCCCAAGAAATTAAAGCTCAAATGGGCTTTTGAAGTGGATACCATAGCCCCAAGCATAAAATTCGAAGATATTGAGGATATAATCGCCACTCGCCAATCTTGGATTCATGATCTTTTGGGATTCACCGAACCTCACGCAAAACTCAAGGTTTATCTGAACGGTAGATCAATCCCCTCACCCAAGGTTGATGAAAGGGGTCATTTTAGCCTCGGTCTCTCTTCACTTTCGAGGAAAAATAGGTTGAAGATAGTAGCCATCGATCGAGCGGGAAACAAGGGTACTCTGGTGATTCCCGTTGTCGTGGATAACTCGGCTCCCGTGATAAAGGCATTTTCCCCTGCTCATGGCTCCTTGGTTCATTCCGAAAAACTCAAAATCTCGATCAAGCTGGAGGAACGGGAATCCGATATTCGCTTTGCCACATTGTGGATAGATGGGAATGTGGTCAAGCACAACTATAATCCCGAGACCAGGGAAATCACCAGCGGGTTGAGGCTTTCTCATGGAGAGCATGAAGTGGTGGTCAAAGCCATCGATGAAGCGGGTAATGCTGTTAAAAAACTTTGGTCTTTTAAGGTGGACACCACACGAGTCGTCATCAACATCACACAAAGAAGGCTATTCTTATATAGAGAGGGACAATTGATAAAGGAGTATCCCATAGCCGTTGGTCAAGAGTTTGCCTTCCCAACTCCTGCTGGTCACTATCGCATCATTCGCAAAAGAAAGAATCCAACCTGGTATAATCCTCATAAACCCTGGTCAGCGAATATGCCTGACAAGATTCCCCCTGGACCGGGCAATCCCTTGGGTACCAGAGCTATGGACCTTAATGCACCCGGTATCCGCATCCACGGGACCTATAGTTCGTGGTCCATTGGTCGTGCCGTTTCCCATGGCTGCATTCGCATGCATCTTCATCATGCCGAGGAGCTATTTGATCTGGTCTCTGTGGGAACACCCGTGGACATCGTGAAATAACTTACGAGCGGTAGAGATGGAGATTATGATAGAATTGATTTAAAGGTGAGGATGAAAATGGATTTCATGTCTTTTTTATTCTTCATATTACTTCTGGTATTCTTCGTTGGTCCCACTTTCCGCAAGAAGATGTTGGAGATCAAAAGGATAAAAGCCATCCGGGAGTTGGAGAGAAAGAGGGGCTCGAGAGTCATTACCCTCATTCATCGACAGGAAGCTCTAGGTATCCTCGGGATACCCTTTTATAGGTACATAGATATCGAGGACTCCGAGAAAATCTTGAGAGCAATAAGGCTTACCCCCCATGATATGCCCATTGATCTCATCCTGCACACTCCCGGAGGGTTGGTTCTGGCTTCAGAGCAGATAGCCCACGCCCTCTTAAGACACAAGGCGAAGGTCACAGTGTTTGTGCCCCATTACGCCATGTCCGGTGGGATGCTCATAGCCTTGGCCGCTGATGAAATCATCCTCGATGAGGATGCTGTTTTGGGGTCACTCGATCCCCAGCTTGGTTGGCAGTATCCGGCAAGCTCCCTTATTTGGACAGCTCAGGCAAAGGATAGAAATGAGTTGGATGACAGAACCTTGATCTATCTGGATGTTGCCCAGAAGGCCGTGCGACAACTGCGGCAGCTCATTTTCGATATTTTGCAACACAAAGTGGAGAAGGACAGAGCCTGGGATATTGCAAATTTGCTTACGGAGGGAAGGTGGACCCACGACTTCCCTCTGACCGTCGAAAAGCTAAAGAGCCTGGGAATTGAGGTCAAGGTGGAGATGCCTCGAGAGGTTTATAATCTGATGGAGCTTTATCCCCAGGTTGGATTGCGCAGACCTTCCGTGGAATATATACCTCTTCCTTACGAGAGGAAGGTCGAAGAGAAGAAATAGTTTGGTCTCCTTCGTCTCGGTCTCTTCGGAAGGATGAGGATGAGCAGAAATCCCGTTAAGAATCCACCAATGTGAGCGAACCAGGCTATGCCTCCACCTTGTTGAGGGCTTGTGATCGCGGCTACCCCACTGAACAATTGCAGGATAAACCAGAATCCTATCAGCAGCAATGCGGGTAGCCTTACAATCTGAATGAAATAGAAGAGGGGAACCAAAGTAAGAATTCGAGCTGTGGGAAAGAGGATAAGGTAAGCTCCCAAAACCCCGGCAATGGCTCCACTGGCACCAAGGGAAGGTATCTGTGAATTGGGTCCAGAAAGGATGTGTCCAAAAGTTCCTCCCAAACCGCATAAGAGGTAGAAAAGAGTGAATTTGAAATGTCCCAGCATATCCTCGACATTGTTCCCGAATATCCACAGATACCACATATTCCCAATGATGTGAATGAAGCCTCCATGAAGGAACATCGAGGTTAAAATGGTGAGATAGGGAATCTTTTGGATCCCAGGGAAGAGGCTCACACCGTGAGTTATTTCGTAGGGAATCAGCGAATAGGTGTATATGAATTGTCTGAGGCTGTACTCCGTACCCAGAGAGAGCTGATAAATGAAGACGGCTATATTGATTATTATCAGACCCACGGTCATGAAGGGGAAAGTTTCCGCGGGATTCTCGTCGCGAAGGGGGAACAAAACCCTCACAACCTTTCTTGAAATTGAATTATACCTGCCCAAGACATAAATAGAGTGATCTCGAATTATTAAGCGTGAATTATGTCTAGGCTATAATTATACCTATTTTACATTAGATCATTTAAGTTTCAAGTTCGCTTTTTACTGTGGTCACATTCGGTTGATAGCTAAGGTTAAACTTGCCAGATAACATTTTGCATGGCATCATATTTCTTAAGTAAAACGAAGACCCGTAGAAATTCAACTTTGGGGGGACAAAATGGCCGTCATTTTCGGAATTTTAATGTTTTTAATCATCGGTTTAGTGCTGTTGATTGCCCTGGGTTTGATCTATATCTACAATCGGTTGGTGGTTTTGAGGAATAGAATCGAAAATGCCTGGGCGCAAATCGATGTCCAGTTAAAGCGACGTTATGACCTAATTCCGAATTTGGTGGAGACGGTCAAGGGTTATGCCGCCCATGAGAAGGAACTCTTTGAGAACGTGACAAAGGCTCGAGCCGAGGCAATCAAGTCCACGGGAAGCGTTGGAAAGCAGGCACAGGCGGAAAACATGCTCACACAGACTTTAAGATCACTCTTTGCCGTGGCTGAAAACTACCCAGAATTGAAGGCGAATGAGAACTTCATGATGCTTCAGGAGGAATTGGCTGGGACCGAGAGCAAAATCGCCTATGCTCGCCAATTTTACAACGATACCGTGATGAAATATAATACCATGATTCAATCTTTACCCACCAGATTGGTTGCTCCCGCCTTTGGGTTTTCTCCTCGAGAATACTTCGAAATAGAAGAGGTATCTCGAGAACCCGTTAAAGTACAATTCTAGCCGCAAGTCGCAGGTCACAAGTTGCAGGCGAAGAAAATTTTAACTTGCGACATTCGATTTATGACATTCGAGGTGATTAGTTTTGTATGAACAAATTGCAAGCAATGTGAGAAAATCCTGGTTTTTAATTCTCCTCTTCGTTGTCCTGATCATGCTCCTCGGTTATGTATTCGGGGAGCTCATGCGGATAGGCTACTTTGGGGTGGCATTGGCTCTCATCATCGCCATGGTTATGAGCTTTAGTGGATACTACTACAGCGATAAAATCGTACTCACCATGAGCAGAGCCCGCCCCGTGGAGAAGGAGGAATACCCATATTTATATAATGTGGTCGAGGGATTATCCATCGCTGCGGGTAATCCCACTCCAAAGATGTACGTCATCGATGATTCCGCCCCTAATGCCTTCGCCACCGGTCGGGATCCTGAGCATTCCGCTGTCGCCGTGACCACGGGACTCCTTGAGAAACTAAATCGCGTTGAACTCGAGGGCGTCATCGCTCATGAGATATCGCACATCCAAAATTACGATATTCGACTGGCTACCTTGACCGCTGTGATGGTTGGAGTGGTCGTTCTCTTAAGCGACTGGCTTTTACGTAGCTTCTGGTGGGGCGGAAGGAGAAGGGATTCGGAACGAGGGGCTTTAACCGCCGTCTTACTTCTCATTGGGATAATCCTCGCCCTTTTATCTCCTTTAATCGCCCAGCTCATCCGTTTAGCCATCTCTCGACGGAGAGAATTCCTCGCCGACGCCAGTGGAGCAATGCTCACCAGATATCCCCCCGGTCTGGCCAGCGCTTTGGAGAAATTGGCTGCAGATAGGGAACTCCTGGAAGTTGCCAACAAGGCTACCGCCCACCTGTATATCGTCAATCCTTTAAAGGACCTCCGGGGTGCCATGAACAGCCTCTTCAACACTCACCCACCGATAGAAGAAAGAATAAAACGCCTCCGTGAAATGTCCTTCGAACTCCAAACGGAGTAAAATTCCCAGCGATAACAATTTGATATTAGTGATAAAGAATGGTATCCTTAAAAGTATAAAATTTTATATTTAAAAAGGAGTGAAATATTGTGCCTTTGAGCATCATTGAGGATTTCAAATCCATATCCGATTTGAAGAAAAAGACGCGCGAGGTATTTGAACAGATTCACCGTACAGGTCGCCCTGTGATTATCACCGTCAATGGAAAGCCCGATGCAGTTTTGCTCGATGTCTCCGTTTTTGAAAGAAAGCTGAGGGCGTTAAATCTCGGGGCATTGTTGGCGGAGGCTGAGGTAGATGTGAAGAAAGGAAGAACACGCCCAGCCCAAGATTTCTTGAGGGAGCTGAAGCGTGGCTCGTAAATACGAAGTCAAAATTACGGTCACTGCGGAAAATGATATCAAGTCCACCTTTGACCACCTCGCGCACGATAACCCGCAGGCAGCGGCAAAATGGGTTACCGAAATTGAGCGCCAAATCGATTCCTTAGAGTTATTTCCCCAACGTTGTCCGGTAATTCCTGAATTGGAGGAACTTGGTCATCCATATCGCCATTTAATCTATGTCGATTATAGGACGGTTTTTCGCATCGAAGGCTCAACCGTGATCATTTTGCGTGTCATTCATGGGGCACGGTTACTTGATTTGCGGATGTTTGAGAAGTAAATTAAGATGGTCAAATAAGCTGGGAATTTTTACAAAATTTGGGAAGCATGATGGACGGAAACAAAAAATATTCTGAGCGGGAAAGAGAAATACGCTGGAAATTACCGGTGGGAAAATCAATACGATAGAGAGTATTTCGGTAAACTAAGTCCTCTTGAGAGGATAAGGATTTATGAAGGTCTTTATCAAACCGTGTTGAGATTGCATCCAGAGAAGATAAGATGTCACTGGGAGTCGGATGAACGGGGCAAGAGGGAACCCCACATCAACTACCTCATGGAGATGAGAAAATCCTTTTTTAAAAAAATATGAAGGTTGCAAAAGCAATCAAATTAACAATAGATTTACGGGAAAATATGGACAATATCTATAGAAAAATCGAGAATAATCGACGCCGCTCCCGAATAATCTTTAATAGAAACAGATAAAACTTGCACTTCACTTTGTTCTCCCCGAAATGACCTCCAACTATGTTCCCAGTTTAGCTTACCGAAATTGTTAAGGGAATTGCCTTGGCTCAACGAATCCTAAATCTGAGCTGCTGAGCTATTGGTTTTTCAGCTAACAAAAAGGGGAGAGTCCCAAGACCTTTTCAGGTGATTTTTGTAGCTGCCGACCTCGTATCTTATTTTAATTCGAGGTTCTGGTCATGCTACGCTCTCGGGACTCTCCCTGTATAGTATCGGATTTACCCATAAAAAGTTTAGAGCTTACAGAAAAGCCCTCAGTTTTCAAAAGTCCATCACGGAATTGAAAAAGAATGCTGGAAGTCAATTTGATTCATAAGTTCCTTCTAATCTAATGTTTAGCTAAGTATCTTCTCAGGTAAATAGCACAGTTGACTCATTTTTGATAGTCCAAATGGACTAGAATGCGGGATCTACTCTCGGTGAGGGAGGAGGGGGGGTGTTTGCTAAAGATAGATAAGTTCTTTAAAATTGGAATGAACAGTGGGAGGGGTGAGTAGGATGCCGGAGATGCCAGAGGTTGAGACGATTCGAAGGGAACTCGAGGAGAAGGTCAAGGGAGAGGAAATCACCAAGGTCGAGGTAAGATCGGCAAAACCACTTAAAAATGCAACTGTGGAGGAGTTCACCGATGTTGTGGAAGGAGCAACCATTGAGGATGTAAAGAGACGAGGAAAGATTCTCATCATAAATCTTTCAGCCGGCTATAGTCTCTTAATCCATCTCAAGCTCACCGGTCGAATCCTTTACCAAATAGCCAATGCTCCCATGGAGAAACACACCCATGTGATCTTCAGCCTCGATGACCATCAACTTCGTTTCTGGGATCAACGCCAATTCGGTTATATCAAAGTCTTTAAGACCGAGGATTTACCCAATGCCCCTGAGGTCAAAGAGCTTGGTCCGGAAGCCATGGGAGAGGATTTTATCCTAGAAGTCTTCCAAAAGCTTCTGCAAACTAGGAAAAAGGGTCCGATAAAGCCGCTCCTCATGGATCAGAATTTCATCGCCGGCGTGGGCAACGTCTATGCGGATGAGGCATTATATTACGCCGGTGTTCAACCCACGCGCATCGTTTCCTCCTTGAGTCGGGGGGAAATCGCGAAAATTTACGAGGGCATTCGCAGAATCTTGCCCGCTGCTTTGGAGTATCGTGGTTCCTCGGTCGATCTTTACGTGGATATTTATGGGAGACAGGGAGAATACGTACCCTACCTTAAGGCCTATGGCAGGGAGGGAGAACCCTGCGAGAGATGCGGAACCCCCATTAGAAAAATCACTTTGAGAGGACGAGGTGCCCACTTCTGCCCGAAGTGCCAGAAGTAAAAAACACAAATTGGTGATGAATTCACGGCTACTGAAATCAAAAAAATTTCTCCTCTCCCTTATGATCTTGATTCTCTTGATCTGTGGTTGGGGGACCGTTTATGCTACCTTCCCCAGAACCTTCAAGCTCAGTCCGGTCAATAAGGGTATAATCTCGACCAATACAGCCAGGATTCATGCGAAGTGGTCCATTTTCATGGGAGAAAAAGTTGAGGTGGTTAAGGCACTTCTGGACGGGAAGGATGTAACCGATGAAATCGATCTCAAAAGGGAGAGTTTTTCTTATATCCCTGGTATTCCCTTGGAGGAGGGCGAGCATAGATTCTTCATCAAATTAAAATATAGATTCCTGTTGAGTAAGGATTTTGGGGATGGTCGAATCTTCATCGTCGATACCCAACCCCCTGTTATTTCCTTTAAGAGCGATTCTTCGCTCATCGCCACCAGGGAATCGAAATTCGAGCTTGAGGGCCGGATCGAACCAGGTGCTCGACTTAGGTTGAGGCTCAATGGGAAATCCCTTCCCACCCCAACCATCCGAAATGATGGTTCCTTCTATTTGGATATCACCCTGCCATCCGAGAGGAATATCCTGAAAGCGATAGCCATCGATCTTGCCGGGAATAAGGGCAGTAAGAGATTGGTTCTGGTCGTCGATAGAGATTCTCCCATAATAAGGGAATTCTCTCCGGATAATAAATCCGTGGTCAAAACATCCAATCCGATGATAAAGGTTCAGGTTGAAGAGGCAAACTCAGAAATTAGCGAGATAAGTTTGAGAGTGGATGGGGTGAGGCGGGAGAGCGAATATGATCCGGAGACGGAATCGATCCTTTGCCCTCTCAGTTTAGCGGAGGGGAAGCACTCCGTTGAGTTGTGGATCAAAGATGCTGCTGGAAATAGTGCCCATGCCAAATGGGATTTCACCGTGGATAGCGCGGAGACTTTGGGTGAAAATGCCATAGCTTTTGGTGCGAGGGGAGCGGATGTAACGGAGCTTCAAGCCAAGCTCATCATGTTGGGTTTCGATTGTGGTGTGATCGATGGCGTCTTTGGACCGGCCACCAGGAAAGCAGTCGAGGTACTGCAGGAAGCCCGCGGTCTGCCAGTAAGCGGCATCGTCGCCTCAAAGGAATTTGAGATCCTAAGGGCTGGGAAGCTCCCTGGGGGACCAATTGCTGGTGCGAGGATCGTCATCCAAGTTTCTAAAAGGGCGCTTTACCTGTATCAGGGCGAGAATTTGCTCAAGGTATATCCCATCGCCGTGGGCAGGCGCAGCTTCCCCACCCCCATAGGGCACTTTCGGATAATCAGGAGGGATATCAATCCCACGTGGTATCCTCCCGGGTGGGCCGATGTGAGGCATCCAATACCTCCGGGACCGGGAAATCCTTTGGGGAATAGGCGCTTGCTTTTAAGCAATCCAATGTATGGAATACATGGGACCAACAGACCCTCCTCCATTGGCAAGGCGGTAACCCATGGTTGCATTAGGATGTATCCCAGCGATATCCTGGAGTTATTCGATGCCGTGTCCGTGGGGACACCCGTGGACATGGTAACGTAAACTATTGTGTGTAAATTCTTTTAATAGAAATATTTAGGGTGTAT
>JASEGB010000010.1 GCA_030018275.1 Actinomycetota bacterium
CTCCTTTTACGGTAAAATATGAGTGTTTCTTGTGTTGGTCTAAACCAACATATAAATGACTGCCTCTTTCTTTGTTTTTCCTCCTTTATATCAGGAGGTTTGAAAGGAGGCTAGTCTTTTCATGACATCACTTTTGACTCTTGACTTTTGACTCTTCACTGGTTTTTATAGCTGGGACGGCCGGATTTGAACCACCTGGCGCTGACCGCCTTCCTAGGGGGACTCCGTCCCCCTGAGGACGCTCGCCTTCCGGCTCGCTGTCACCCCTGGAAACCATTCCCACTGCGATCGGCTATTGACTAAATGAAATTGTCGGGACGGCCGGATTTGAACCGGCGACCTCTGCCTCCCGAAGACAGCGCGCTAACCAAACTGCGCCACGTCCCGACAAATGAAACCGCATATTTCTATCCCTCAAAACCTATTATACACATTTTCACGTTGCAAAATGCATGCTTAACTCCCACAAATTTTGAAATTACAATCATCATAGATCCTGAATCATGCATGCTGTATCAAAGTTTCCAATATTTCTCATGAATTCTTCTTGCCTCGTCAAATACGTCTTCTGCTCCTCCGGGAGTGGTACTGGGAGAGCCGTAAGGATCAGATACTTCGTGTCCCAGTTCAGCCAATTCATTTATGGTGGCCAGTACCGAGTGGGAAAGGGCTTTGAGATTGTAGCCTCCCTCCAAAGACAAAATGAGGCGACCCTGGCAAAACATCTTCGCCAATTCCTTTACCTTGGCCGTCATCTTGGCAAAACTGCCCACCATGAGATTGAGGGAAGCCAAGGGTTCCGCAAAGTGACCATCATAACCTGAGGCTATCATCAAAAGCTGGGGCTCAAATTGATCTGCCACGGGTGATATTATCTCCTCAAAGGCCCGCATGTAGGCTTGTTCTCCCGTGTGGTAGGGGAAGGGTAAATTTATGGTAAATCCTTTCCCCTCACCCAATCCAACTTCGTCAAGAGATCCCGTGCCCGGATAGAGGGGATATTGATGTAAGGATATATAGAGGACTCTGGGGTCCGAATAAAAAATTTCCTGAATACCGTTGCCGTGATGAACATCCCAATCGATGATAAGGATTCGAGAGATTTTGTATTTCTCCAAAGCGTATTTGGCTCCAATGGCAAGGTTGTTAAAGAGACAAAAACCCATCCCTTGATCGGCAAGGGCATGGTGACCAGGGGGTCTTATCAGACAGAAAATCATTCGAATCTCTGAGCTGAAGATTTCGTCAATGGCAGAGAGGATGCCCCCCGCAGCCAGACAAGCTGATTCATAAGATTTGGAAGAAAGTGCGGTATCCAGAGTTAAGTATCCTCCACCTCGTTTGGAAAAATTTTCGATTCTTTTAATGTACGAAGGATCGTGGACTGTGGTGAGTTCTTCGAGGGAAGCCATTCTCGGCGATATCAGGGTTAACCGCGACAAGAATTTTCTTTCTTCCAATAACTCATGGATGCAAAGAAGACGGCTTGGACTTTCTGGATGATTGGGACCGGGGTCGTGTTCGAGATAGAGGGTGTGGTAGACCAATCCAACGGAGAAATTACTCTCCAATTATCTTCACCTTAACCTGTCTTGAGCGGGGACCATCCAATTCCAAAAGGAAAACGCTTTGCCACGTTCCAAGCTCTATCTTTCCCCCAGAAATGGGTAAGTTTAAGGTATTTCCCAGGAAAGCTGCAACTATGTGGGAGGGAGCATTGCTGTCGATGAGGTTGTGGGCATAATCTTTCTCCCAGGAGATGATGTCCTTCACCGCAATTTTGATATCGCTCACGAGACGGGACTCATTCTCATTTATGATCAATGCTGTAGTGGTGTGAGGAGAATAGACGATCATGACACCATCTGTGACTTTGCTTTTCGAGAAGCAATTGAAAAGTTCACCGGTTATGTCGATGAGATCTATTTTCGCACCGCTTTTAAGGGGCAAATCGGCTGTATGTATTTTCATCTCAAATTAATTAGGGTCGGCAGGCACCCACGTATCCTCCGTGGCTATCAAGGCTCGAAACCTTAACCACATCTCCAGAAGATGAGGCATGAATGAAATTTCCTCCACCGATATATATCCCCACGTGGGAAATGTGCCTTCGCCCAAAGAAAACCAAATCCCCGGGTTGCAATTCGTTTCGACTTACACGTTTTCCGCAACTATATTGGGCTGCACTTGAATGTGGGAGTGAAACTCCCACTTGCCCGGAGCAATACATAACAAATCCAGAACAGTCAAAAGCATTGGGACCTGCGGCACCCCAAGCATATGGTCTTCCCAAATATCTCATAGCAATACCAACCACATCTCCACGTGCTGCGCCGATGGCACCTCTAGAAACAGCAACTCTTGATTTCTCCCGCTCCTCAGATTGCTCTTGGAGCATTCGCCGACGCCTTTCTTGCTCACGGCGGATTTCTTCAAGTAATCTCGCCTGCCTGGCTTCCTCCTCACGCTGAAGAGCGGTGATTTCTTCCTGAAGGGAGAAAAGGAATGCTCTCTTCCTAGAAAGCTCCGCTTCTATTCCAGATTTCCTGATTTTTAATCCTTCCTCTTGTAGCCGCTGTTTCCTCTCCTGCCTCTGAAGCTCCTCTCTTCTCCTCTCAATCTCAGCTTTATCGGCGATTATTCTTTTGACGATTTGGGCATCTTTACTGCCGATTCGTATCAAAAGGTCGAAATGAAAGAGAAATTCGTCGAAGCTCTTGGCATTGAAGATGACCTCGACGAATTTCAACTTACCATGCTTATATATCCCCACAACCCGATCATTCAAGATTTTTCTATTTTGAGCTAAATCTCTCTCAAGCTCCTGAAGCCTTAAAACATTGTGACGTATTTCCCGTCTCGTTCTATTGAGAGCCAAATTGGCCTGATTGTATTCCTCAACTACTTCATCCAACTTTCGGTTTATATCGTCGATTTGGGCTTTTACCCTTTGAAGCTGAGCTCTCTTTTCGGATATTTGAGGTGTAGCCACTGCTGGGGTAATTAGGTTTGGCACCAAGAATAAACTTAAAATAGGTGCAATAACCCTTAAATATAGGCATCTACCACATAAAATTTCCACCAACTCCTAGAATCTTATTTGCCCAAATCGCCAGAAGTATATCATAATACGTTTCCATCCGCAAGCCCATTTATGCCTCAAAATATCTCTTTAAACCATCGAAGATGGCAACAGCAATCTTTTGGCGAAAGGCCTCTTCCTTTAATAACTTTTCTTCCCCTGGGTTGGTTATATACACGGGTTCAACCAGAATTGCGGGCATTCTGGTTTCCCTTAAAACCAAAAAATTCTTGCCATGGATCCTCCCGTCCTTTCTCCCCAGGGAAGAAACCAACTCCTCCTGAATAACCTGGGCGAGTTTTTTACCCCTCTTTGAAAAATGATTCCCACTGGCAAAATAATAGGTGCTCGAACCCTCAGCCTTGGGATCCGTTGAACCATTGACATGAAAACTTATGAATAGTTCAGCTTTGACATCATTGGCCAAATTAGCCCTTTGAGATAGTCCAACAAATTCTCCCTTCTTCCGGGTGTAAATAACCTTCGCTCCCAAAAGATCGAGGAGATTCCCGAATCTTTCCCCCAAATCCTCACAAACTTCACTCTCTTTTAGCCCCGTGGGGCCCACGGCGCCAGGATCGGGGGGATACCCGTGACCAAAATCGACCGCAATTCTCCTACCCTTTAATATGGAAATTACACCCCCGATTGAATCGAGGGGTTCTTCCTCTCTTACGGGAAAATCTGCGTGTTCATTGGATTTAAGAATCCTTTTGAAATTTTGAAAGGCTCCCAGGGTAGAAGGACCCACTATCCCATCGCTCACAAGTCCCACATTTTCCTGGAATTCTCTCACGGCTTTCTCTGTAAGAGGACCGAAGATACCATCCACCGGACCAGCGTTAAATCCCAAAGTGTTGAGCCAACGTTGGAGCTGCTTGACATCATCGCCCCGAAGGAAAGGGGATCGGAGATACAGAAGGCGATCCCCCAATCTATAGGTTGCTTCCACGAGCTCACGCCAGGTATCTTCGCCCACAATACCGTCGGCAAGTAATCCTCTATCCTGCTGGAACTCCTTCACCGCTCTCTCCGTGTACTTTCCAAATATGCCATCCACGCCGGTTGGGCCCAGATTAAACCCAAGTTTGATCAATCTTGTTTGGATATCAACAACCTCATTCCCTCTGCTACCTCTCTTGATTAACTGCATTGGACTCACCTTTTAAGATTATAGCCCAAAAGTGGAATAAATAAAGATAGGGGAATTATGATTTGAATGGGGAAAGAGTTAAACCACCGGCGAGTTAAGAAAAAGGCATACTCTATTGCGTCCACGCCTCTTCGCCTTATATAATGCCCTATCTGCCGCATCGACAAGCTCATCTACGTTCCCAGCATCGTAGGGACAAGTAGCGATGCCCAAACTCATAGTGAGATACCTCTTCTCAGGAGAATCATCAAAAGAAAAAACATACTGCTCTACGTCTCTTCTTATTCTTTCCGCGATGTTCAAGGCTTCGGTCTTGTCCGTTTCGGGTAAGATGATGGTGAACTCGTCACCACCATACCGCGCAACTACATCGAATTTTCGCGTGGTCTTGATGAGCATTTTGGCCACTTGCTTGAGGACATCGTCTCCTCGTTTATGACCACAGACATCGTTGTAGTCCTTGAAATAGTCAATGTCCATCATTATCAAGGAGAGGGGGTGATTATAACGTTCGGCTCTCTTCATCTCTTTCTCCAAATGCTCGTAAAAGTATCTGTGGTTGAAGGCCTTGGTTAAACCATCGGTTGCTGCCAGCCAGCGAGTTCGTTCATGAAGCTGTGCATTATTGATGGCGATGGCCGCTTGCATCGCCAGGAAGGAAACCAACCGCACTTCACTTTCAGAAAAGGTCCGAGGTTTAAAATCGTCAACGTAAAGAATGCCTATTATTTTTTCTTCAACCAAGAGTGGTGCGGCGATAAGGGATCTGATCCCTTCCTCGAGAGCTATGGGATTATTGAATGTGGGCTCCTTCAGCGCGTCTTCCAAAACCAAAGGATTTCTACTCTTCAATATCAGATCGGTCATACCCCCCGGTCTTACCTTCCATTTGAGGGTATGCATGAACTCCTCACTGAACCCAACCGCCCCTTTAATTGAAAATTCGAGATTCTTCTCATCGAAGAGGGCTATGCTGCCCGCTGAGGTACCGGTAATTCTAATGGCACTATGCAAAATCAAATCCAATATATCATCCAGCTCTAGGGTGGAATTTATCAATTTTCCTATCTCCAAAAGAGCAGAGAGTTCTTCTATTCCCTCCTGCTTTTTCTCGATTATATTGATTAGGTAGTTGGTTAAATACACCGTGAAATAAAGGGTGCTCGCTAAAATGGTCACCGTGCCCGCATTGAATATCCTCAGGGTACAAAGGTCGGGCTTGATGAAGGTAATGATGTGAATGTGGGGAATGAGTTTCAGGTATTCCAAAACCACTACGGAACCGAAGAGCAGAATGGCAAGGGTCGCAATGAGATAGCTGGTAATGGTGGATAGCATCGTTCCAGCGGTGATCATATGCAATACGAAGTAGAATATGAAGGGACTTTCCACACCACCAGAGAAATGTACTAAGAATGTTAGGGCCACCAAATCGAAGACAATCTGTACACTGGCAAACTTCTCCAAATCCGCCTGCACATAATCCCTTGATTTCATGAGCTTTCCGCAAACTATAAAGAATATATTATAGAGGGCGATGATAGCGGCAATGACATATAATGGGATCATGGGGAAGGATAGATTGCCAATCATTCTAATGAAGTGGGTAGCCAAAAGCATTCCCGCTACGGCCACCCATCTTATTACAATCAACCACTTTATTCTCTCAATTAGTGTAGTCTTTTCCCTGAAAGGATTCATGGTTCACACCATTTTCCATACTCACCAATATTATCGACCGTTTTGATTTTTTAATGAGTCCTTTAAAGAATTAGAGTTTTTCGATTCTCACCGCACAAACCTTAAATTCGGGAATTTTGGCGAGAGGATCGAGAGCGGGATTGGTGATGACATTGGCGGGATATTCGGAGAAATGGAAGGGTAAAAAGATCGTGCCTTGGGGTGAGCGTTCAGTGATATTGACCCTAACTTTGATCTTCCCTCGTCGCGAAGTTAAAATCACCTCTTCTCCCTCTTTGATCCGGTAAGCGGCTGCATCCTCCGGATTGATCTCCGCTGGTCCCGCGGGACAGATTTCCTCTAACCCCTTGGAGCGTCGAGTCATGGTCCCGGTATGGTATTGGAATAATAACCTTCCAGTGGTCAGGATCAAGGGATATTCTTCGCTCGGTTCCTCAGAGGGGGGTTTATATTCCACCGGATGGAACTTCCCCAAACCTCGGGCAAATTTATCTTGATACAAAATGGTCGTTCCCGGGTGATCCAATGAGGGGCAAGGCCACTGAATCCCACCGGAGGAATTAACCCTATCGAAGAGGATTCCCCCATAAGTGGAAGTTAGAGAAGCAATTTCATCCGTTATCTCACCCGGAAAGGAATAACCCATCTCATAACCCATGGCTTTAGCTAAATCGCAGATGATCTCCCAATCAGCCTTTGCCTTACCTGGGGGATTTATTGCCTTCCTTACCCTCTGCACCTTTCTTTCAGTACTTGTGAAAGTACCATCCTTTTCAGCAAAGGTGGCCCCGGGGAGAACGACATCCGCAAACTCTGCGGTCTCGGTAAGGAAGATATCTTGAACGACGAGAAAATCCAATGTCCTTAAAGCCTTTTCAACATGGGTAATGTCCGGATTGGAAAGCATGGGGTTTTCCCCCATGATATACATGGCCTTTATTCTTCCCTGGAGAGCCGCTTCAAACATCTCCACAACACTGAGACCAGCTTCTTTGGGTAACCTGCAACTCCAGGCCTTCTCAAATTTCGCTCGTACCTCATCGTGGGCAATCTTTTGATAACCGGTAAGTGTAGTGGGTAAAGCACCCATATCGCAGGCGCCTTGAACATTATTTTGACCGCGCAAGGGACTCACCCCCGTTCCGGGTTTTCCAATATTGCCGGTGAGCATGGCCAGATTGGCGATAGAAAGGACGTTATCGGTCCCGGTGGTATGCTGGGTGATGCCCATGGAATAGATGATGGTAGCCCTTTCGGCTTGGGCGAAGATGCGAGCTGCTTGGCGTAGGTCGGTGGCAGGGACTCCCGAAATTCTTTCCCCCACCTCAAGAGTATACTTTGGTAAAATCGCCTTTAACTCCTCAATTCCCTCCGTACGGTTGGCTATGAATTCCTCATCCGCGAGACTTTTCTCGAGAATCACATTCATTAACCCGTTTATGACCGCGACGTTCGTACCTGGTTTTTGGCGTAGCCAAAGATGGGCATAGTCCACCAATTTGATCTTACGCGGATCTATTACAATGAGTCTGGCGCCATTTTCCCGGACCGCTTTCTTTATTTGAAGAGCGATGATGGGATGGGCCTCAGTGGTATTTGATCCGATGACCAGGATAACATCGGCTTGAGCGATATCTGCGATGGAATTTGTCATCGCTCCACTTCCAAATGCAGCGGCCAGACCGGCCACGGTGGGGGCATGTCAAAGGCGAGCGCAATGATCAACGTTGTTCGTTCCAATGACGGCGCGCATGAACTTTTGAAAGAGGTAATTCTCCTCATTGGTGCACTTCGCGGAGGATAATCCAGCGATCGAATCAGCTCCATATTTGGTCTTAATTTTGGAGAGATTGGTGGTCACAACCTTCAGGGCCTCTTCCCAGGAAGCCTCGATAAAGCGTCCATCCTTTCGAATCAATGGAGTTTTAAGGCGGTCCTGATGATTGATGAAATTGTAACCGAAACGACCTTTGGCACATAGATTGCCTTCGTTTATACCACATTCAACATCGGTTGAAATCCCTATGACTTCACCGTTTTTGACATGGATAATTATCTGACAACCACAGCCACAATAGGGACAAATGCTCCTAACCTTTGCTGTCTCCCAGATCCGTCCCTTGAATTTTCTCTGTCTGTCGATGAGCGCTCCCGTGGGACAGGTTGAAACACACTGCCCACAAAATTCACACTCCGTTTCCGTCAGTGAACGATCGAAGGGAGTAGTGACCACGGTTTCAAATCCGCGATTGATAAAATCATAAACCTTGATCCCCTGGACCTCTTCGCATATTCGGACACACCTACCACAGAGGATACATTTGCTGTGATCCCTTTCAATTAAAGGATTAAAATCCTCAACTTTGTATTCATACTGCTCGCCCTTGAAGCGAACTTCTTCGATTCCCAATCTATACGCCAAATCTTGAAGTTCACAACTTCCAGCACTTTCACAGACTAAGCAATCGGGGGGATGATTGGAGAGTAATAATTCCACAATGGTTTTTCGAATCTCATATAATGTTACAGTGTCCGTGGCAATCTCCATACCATCGGTGACCTCCGTGGCGCAGGCGGGAAGCAATCCCTTGGCTCCCTCGACCTCCACGAGGCATACTCGGCATGCTCCATAGGGTTTGAGCCTGGGTTCATAGCAAAGGGTGGGTATATATATCCCATTCTCCTTTGCCACTTCAAGGATGGTCTTGCCCATCTCTGTTTTTATTCGTCGTCCATTAATGGTAACGATTACTTGAGCCATATCCTCTCACCTAAATTGGTTCACGGTTCATAGTTCTCCGTCAAGCCTTTTTAGTCTTTCACTTTTCGCTTCTTGACTCTGGCACCCAATTCCACGAGAATACAATCGATATATCCCTGAACGAAACAGGCGATATCCGAGATGGAAAGGATTCCAACGACGTTACCTTGATCATCGACAACGGGTAAGTATCTAATCTCCAATTCCTCCAATATTTTCGCTGCCTTGGCTAAATCCATCTCCGGGGAGACGGAAATCACATCTTCCCTCATAAATTCACAAACCCTTGCTCTTCTCGGATCTTTTGCATGCACTAAGACGCCCAGGCCTATGATTCTGTCGCTGATTATTCCCAGCAATTTCCCCTCCTCCATGACCAACAAGGAACCTACTTTCTCCTTTATCATTTTTTTCGCCGCTTCCATCGCTGATGCTTGCGGTGCGATGGAAACAACTTCTTTGGTCATGATCTCCTTGACCCTCATTTTAATCCTCCTCACCTGAGTACAATCAGGGCTTATGTCTAGACATAATTCACACTTAATAATTCGATAAGAGTATCCTGGAAGGCGCATCTTAAGAGAACCATTAAGCGAAAGGCTCGAACAGCGGCGGCAACGGCCCGACCCGAACTTATGGAGGGCGTTGCCCTTAAGAGAGCAGCGAGTAGGCTCGCAGCCTAGCGCCTGTAAGGATGGCTCTTAGAGATCAGTCTATTTATGTCTAGGCACAAATTAGGCTCTGTAAATGGCATCGAAGGGACAGTGCTCCATACACAGGCCACACTTGATACACTTAGATTCATCGATGTGATAAATCTCTTTTCTCTTCCCAACGATGGCCTCCACTGGGCAATGTTTGACGCATATACCACAACCTTTACACAGATTATCCTTGATCACAAAGACGGTTAAATCCGTGCAAACTCCGGCGTAACATCTCCTCTCCCTCACATGAGCCTCGTATTCTTCCTTAAAATATTCAAGAGTTGTGAGAACTGGATTGGGTGCAGTTTGACCGAGACCACAAAGGGAAGCAACCTTGACATCCCTGGCAAGATTCCTCAATAAATATAAATCCTCTTCTTCGCCCTTACCTTGGGTGAGACGGATAAGTATCTCTAACATCCGTTTTGTTCCCAATCTACAGGGTACACATTCACCGCATGATTCATTCTGAGTAAAACTCAAAAAGAATTTGGCTAGGTCCACCACGCATGTGCGTTCATCGGCTACTACCATTCCCCCCGAACCCATGATCGCTCCCGTTCGGGTTATGGTCTCGTAATCAATTGGGATATCCAAAAGATCAGCGGAAAGACACCCTCCCGAAGGGCCTCCCAACTGAACTGCCTTAAATTTACCATCGTCTTTAATCCCGCCCCCGATGTCGAAGATGATCTCCCTCAGGGTTATGCCCATGGGGACCTCAACCAAACCACTGCGCTTAATTTTACCGGTGAGGGCAAAAACCTTCGTGCCCTTGCTTTTCTCCGTACCAATGGCGCTATATTTTCCTGCTCCATTTGAGATTATCCACGCGATATTGGCGAAGGTTTCAACATTATTTATGCAAGTGGGTTTGCCCCATAGGCCTGAGGTCGCTGGGAATGGAGGACGCAAGCGAGGCATGCCCCTTCTTCCTTCAATGGAAGCGATAAGGGCTGTTTCCTCGCCACAGACGAATGCTCCAGCTCCTTCCTTAATTTTGATATTAAAGTTAAAGGGGGTACCCAAAATGTTATTTCCGAGAAAGCCATGGGACTTCGCCTGTTCTAATGCTATTTTGAGACGCTTCACAGCCAATGGATATTCCGCCCGGATATAAATGAAACCTTCCTGGGCACCTACGGCATAACCAGCGATGAGTATACCTTCAAGCACACTGTGAGGATCTCCTTCAAGAACGCTTCGATCCATGAAGGCACCAGGATCACCTTCATCAGCATTACAGATGATATACTTCTTATCGCCTTTCGCCTTACGGGTAAATTCCCACTTAAGACCAGTGGGAAAACCCGCTCCACCTCGACCTCTCAAACCTGATTCTTTTATGATCAAGATTACATTCTCGGGAGAAATTTCCGTAAGTACCTTCTGCAAAGCTTGATATCCATCACGAGCTATATATTCTTCGATTGCTTCTGGATCTATTCGACCGCAATTCCGAAGAACGATTCGGTATTGTCTGGTCAAAAAATCCGTATCCGGAGTGGTATATCCATCACCGAGTACTATCCACTCCTCGACCGGTTTATCGTTGATTATATGCTGCTCAACGATGCGGGGAACCATCTCTGGTGTGACATTGCCATAAGAAATCCTGCCTTGGCTTTTTGTAATTACATCGGCAAGTACTTCCCGGTAGCAAAGACCAAGGCAACCCGTCCGACCAAGTTTGGCCCTTACACCCTGCCTTTTTAGCTCCCTTTCAAAAGCTGCTAGGACTTCACGTGCTCCCGCAGCGATACCGCAACTCCCCAATCCCACCACTATTTTGGGAGCAGCATTCTCACCCATCATCTTCTGATCACTTCCCTAGCTTTTCCAGGGGTCAAGCGGCCGTAGACCATTTCATCAACCATAACCACCGGTGCCAAGCTACAACAACCCAGACAGGCGACGGTTTCAAGGGTAAATTTTCTATCTTTCGTCGTCTCTCCACTCTCGATACCCAATTCCTCACTCAAAGTCAAACTGATATCTTCCGCTCCACTAACATGACAGGCAGTACCATGGCAAACCTTAATAACATGCTCCCCATGAGCATGAAGTCTAAATTGCGCGTAAAAGGTTACTACTCCGTAAATTTGGCTTAGGGGTATTCTCGTCTCCTTGGAAATCTGATCCAGAATTTCTTGGGATAGATAACCATAGGCGTTCTGAGCTTTCTGCAAAATGGGGATCAAGGAGCCAGCGTCGTCTCCGTGCTTATCCAAAATTTGGCGAAGAGTTTTAAATTTGTGTTTTTCCTTCTCGAGCACCTGAAAGCACCTCGACTTAATCCCAAATTTAAACTGAAAAAATAAAAATCATAATGATGCTGTTTGAGAAAATGCAAGAGCTCAGTTGTTAATCCAGATAAGAATGGCAGTACAGAATCTCGTTTCGAAATACCTGTGCAGTCTTGAGGGTCTTCATTAATTCCTCGTCCAAAGGATCCAATATGGCCGCATCCAGACCCACGGTCATGAGCATCGCCAGTAAGGTGCGATCCAGTATTGGCTTTACTTGGGCGGGAACTCCATTAGAAATATTGCTCAAGCCCACCACGGTCTTTAAGGGGGGATCGTGTAACTGCTTGAATAACCTTACAGCCTCTATAGCTTCCATGGTCTGCTGCTGAGCCACGCCTATTGGCAAGAGTAATGGATCTAGATACAGATTTTCCAGATGGACTTCATATTCCGCCATCGCCGTTATGATATCCACGGCGATGCTCGCCCTTTCATTGGCATCTCTGGGTATCCCCTTTTCGGTCATCGTTAGACCGATTATCTTTGCATCATATTTTTTAGCCAGGGGAAGCATGCTCTCGAGGCGTTCCTTTTGCCCGGAAGCAGAATTGATGAGGGCTTGACCCTTATGAACTTTAAGTCCGGCTTCCACGGCTTTTGGGTTTGTGGTATCCAGAGATAGGGGAATATCCACAACCTCCTGAATCGTTTTCACTAGCCACTCCATGAGTTCGGGTCCCCCCTTCGTGGCCGGTCCAATGTTCACATCTAACATATTCGCACCAGCATTGACTTGAGCTATGGCCAGCTCCTGGATTGGTTTTGGATCTTTGGCCTTCATGGCGGCTCCTATTTTCCTGGATATCACATTGATCTTTTCCCCTATTGCGAGCATGATTTCTCCCCCTCATTTTCGTTGTCCGTTGTTGGTTGTTCGTTAAATATTCGTGTTCGTGTTTGGTTCCTTCATGGTTCACCGTTCACGGTTCACGGTTCACAGTTCATAGTTCATGATTTAATTTTTTAATTTTATCGAGATTAAGATGGACTATTAACTCGTTAATAATACAGATTAAGCTCATATTTTTGTGTGACAATATAAGTGTTACCAATGTGCGTAAACATTACACCTAGACCTTGAACCTACAACTTACACGACCTCGTCCCGCACCTGATTTCCAGCTCTCTCTTCAGTGTTTTCAATTGTCGAACGAGGGATTGGTGTGCATCATAGGGAGATATTCCCTCCAAATCGGCGAGACGAATCTCGGGGCTCTCTTTTATCGAAACCAAAATGGGTAGTTCAGGCAAATTTTCCCTTAAATAAGCCTCTTCCTCCCCGCTTCGTATTTTATTTATCACCAGGAAAATTCGCTTGATCCCGATATCCTCGGCTAGCTTCTTTATGGATCTGGCGGTTTGAATGCTCCTCGAACTGGGTTCCACCACCACAAGTAGAGCATCAACAGATTCGGCGGTACCTCTGCCTAAGTGTTCGATTCCCGCCTCCATATCCATGATCACTACCTCGTCTCTGTCGATGAGAAGATGCCTCATCAAACTCCTAAGGAGGGCGTTCTCCGGGCAGATACAGCCCATGCCCCCTTTGTCTACGGTTCCCATGACCAGGAGTTTTACTCCAAAGGCTTCCGTGCAAAACTTGTCCGGGCTATCATCAACCTTGGGATTGAGCTTGAATAAACCGCCTGGAAATCCAGGTTTCGCCCCCGTTCTTTCTTCCACCAAGTCCTTCATGGCCGAAAGGGGAACTATATTCTTTGCCAATTCATCGGGTATCCCTATGGTGGAGGCCAAATTGGCATCAGGATCCGCATCGATGGCCAATACCTTATATCCCTCATGGGCAAAAAGACGAGCCAAAGTTCCAGCAATTGTGGTCTTTCCAACACCGCCCTTACCGCTGATGGCGATCTTCAACCTCTCATCACTCCAATTAACTTTTTCAATCTTTTCAAGCATGACTCCATAGCACGTTTACATTGAAAATTATGGTTTTCGGGTTGGAACCCTCCCACAGCTCATCTCACCTTCGGGGCAGTAACCGAGGAATTTGTCGTCGCATTTAGGCACCATATAAGAGGCAACGGTCGGAGCAATCTTTGCCACTTCCTCCTTTATTGCCTCAAATAACCGGCGAATCTCCCATTGAGCGCGCTCACAGAGTCTGACATTGCTCACATGAATCAATTCCCTGGCATTCATGGTCATCACGATCTTTGTCTCCGCGGCATTGGGGAGGATAAATCTTGCATCCTCCTGAGCTTGCTCTCGAGTGCGACCTTTTGCCCTAAGCCTTTCAACGTAGAACTCATAACTCTGGGCAAATCTCTCCATATTCTCTATGAACTTGGCTCGAAGCTCATCATCTTTTGCTATTTCGGGGGGGATGATATAACCGAAATCCTTGGCGCTCACATATCTTTGTGATTGCTGGCTGTACGATGCCAAACGATGACGAACCAGCTGGTGACTGCAGGCTCTGGAGATACCCTCTACCGCAAAGGTGAAGTTCACATGCTCTAATGGACTATGGTGACCCCCCTCCAACAAACGGTGGAGAAGTTTCTCTTTGTCCTCCCTGGACATTTTCTCCCTAAGTTGAGGCACCCCCACGCGGGAATAGCAAAGCCTTCCTGCCAAAGCTATGGTCTCTTCGGGGTCCGGTGTGTATTTCAATAAAATAACGCGCAATTGCTCCTCGGGCACCGATTTTTCTCTCCCTCAATTTGTTGGTTTCAATCTATAACTCTGCAGCGTCGAGAATTTTGGGCACCTTCTCCCCGGCTCCAATGGCCATGATGTGGGTTCCATCGCAAATTTCCCGCAGCTCCTGGATTTGCCGGGCAGCAATCTCTATACCCTTTTGAGAGGAGTCGGATGCTTTTTCGAGTTCGTCAATCAAGTTCTTTGGCACAAAAATGCCGGGGACTTTTTTATTGAGATAGCGAGCCATGCCGGCTGATTTTAAGAGTAGAATGCCGGCTAGAATCTTAACCCTGAATTGTCGAGCATAATCCATGAATTCCCTGAATTTTTCGAGATCGTAAACGGCTTGGGTTTGGAAGAAAATGGCTCCAGCTTTTACCTTCTTTTCAAATTTCAAAAGTTGGGGTTCGAGTGGAATGGCACCAGGGGTAACGGTTGCCCCTGGGCAAAAATTCGTTGGGCCAACAAGTTCATTACCGGACATATCCTTCCCACTATTCAGCAAATGAATGACTTTAAGGAGTTGTACCGAATCAAGATCAAAAACTGCCTTGGACGAGGGATGATCACCAACCACTGGATGGTCTCCAGTCAATGCCAAAACATTTTCTATCCCTAAGGTGGCGGCACCCAGCAAGTCGGATTGAAGTGCCAGGCGATTTCTATCCCGGCAGGTCAATTGGAAGATAGGATCGAGACCCCTTTCTTTAAGGAGGTGACAGGCGGCAAGCGAACTCAACCTCATGACCGAACTCTGATTATCCGTGACATTTACCGCGGATACACGCCCTTTTAACAAATCCGCAGCATGAAGCATCTCATGCATATCGGTTCCCTTGGGAGGACCAACTTCAGCGGTGATCACAAACTCTTCGGAATTTAATATATCCCGAAATTTCATCACTTATCCCCTTCTTCAGATAGATAGTGTGGGTGAAGGGCTTTGGAGAAATCCTTCGGATCGAAGATGTCTTTGATGTTATCCAATTTACCCTGCGACTTTAACCGATCATGGATGAGAACCCAGACACATTCCCTACCATTACCTACCTCACATTTACCCTCATTCACTCCGCCACAGGGACCATTGAGGATGCCCTTGGCACATCGGGTCACAGGGCAAATCCCACCCGTGAGGTTTAGAATACATTCTCCGCAAAGTGAGCAATGTTCCTCGAACCGACGATTTTCCGTGATGCCACCCAAAAATAGGGTATCGAGAGCGGGATAAACCGACTTAGCAGAGATTTCGCTAACCACCTGTACCCCTTCCCCACAGGCCAAAACGAGTATGGATTGGGCTGCATCGACTTCCCTCGCCCTTTCGGACAATTCCTTTTCCACATTTTTGCCATGGCAAAGAGCGGCAATAGCCGAAAAACCGGTTATGGTTTTTCCTCGAGCCTTAAGTTTCTCTCCCATCTCCTTGACCTGAGGAAGTCCCCCGGTATCGTACATCGCAGCACAAAGTCTGCAACCTATGAGAAAGATGGCTTCATAGTCCTTAAGGAAATTCAAGATTTCCTCAAGGGGTTTCTGTTTGGTGACGATCATTTTTCTCCCCTCACAAAGTTAGGCGGCCCACTGCCTTAAAAAGACCGGAATATCAGCAGCCTCCCGCGGACCGACGATTATGTCCCAATCGGGAAGCTCATCCTCAAGCTCACCACTGATTTGAGCCACGCAACCCGGTATCACCAGTTTATGGTGCTCGACCTTATCGGTAATGCCACTGCGTTTCACGAAGGGGGCAATCGTTTCC
Source organism: Actinomycetota bacterium (assembly GCA_030018275.1). Taxonomy (NCBI): domain Bacteria; kingdom Bacillati; phylum Actinomycetota; species Actinomycetota bacterium. The sequence goes on from JASEGB010000010.1 coordinate 16,143, forward strand.
GGAACGAACTTTCCCGCCGCCCAGGATGTCATCACCGAAAGACCCTCCGTATCCAGAACGAGGAGCCATGAGGGAATTTTGCTCGCTTCTATCTCCCCCGAAACTATGAAATAGGTTAAAGAAAAGTTGGAGGTGATGAGAACCGGTGAAGTCTCATTGGGATTGCCGATTGGATAAATTCCCTCCTCAACTCTCATGGGACGTTGAGGATCCGTGTAGATGTTTTGACGGAGCACGAAAAGGGGCAATACCTTCCAAGGCTCCAGGTTCCGCAGGAGAATGATTCCCCCATACTTCATGATATATATAGCAGCTATGGCTGCCTCCATGAGATCATCTTCAGCTTGAAAGCAGGGGAATGTTATCACCGGATAACCCAATGGACGAAACTTTTGCTTAAGTGCAGCCCGGCGAATGAGCACTAAATCATGCAAAGTGGAACCGACATTTTCGGAACCCGGATCTAGTACGAGATGCTTGATGCCCAAGGCGAGTATCTTTTCCACAAGTGGGGATAAGGTCTCAAGACCCTTTGCAGAAACCACCAGGGGACAATCATATTCTTTGGATAAATTGGCCATGGCTTCATAATTTTCACCATTCGCCGCATAAATCAAGGGCTTATCCTCAGCACATACCGAGAGCGCGACTTTCATGATCTCGGGATTCTGGCTCATGAGGACCATGGGAATGTCCAGGGAATCCTTTACCCTTTTCACAACGGAGACGAACTTTGAAGCATCTCCGGAGGAAGCTTTAACCGCGATGATGTCGGATTTTAATATCTGTCCCACTCTCTCGAATTTGACCTCGCGAGTTTGGTTTATCTTCCCATCGATGACTTCTTGAGGATCGGTATCTTCCACGATCACTCCGATGCCCGGTGGATGGAAGAAGGTTTTCTCGTGCCTGAACATCACCTGTTCTTCCCCGATCTTTAGGACATTTTCTCCCCTGCCCATGGTCACCAATCGAATTGGCGGGGCCGATGCTTCAGCGAGCTCCTCTTTTATCTCCTCAGAGAGATAGGGGCAAGCATCGAGCTCTGCCTGACCTGCTGCCAACTTCATGGCGAAGGGAAGGCAAGCTGGAAAGCCACACTCCCCACAATTCGTTTTGGGTAATTTCTTGTAGATATCCAGTCCAGTCAACGCCACTTATATATCTCCCTCCCTATTTTAGTTGATAGTTGAGAGTTGGTAGTTGGAGGTGATAAACCTACCGACTTGTTAGAACATGGGTGGCATTTCTAAAGCTGGATGTCCCACTTTCTGCATGAATTCAAGAACTTCTTCCTCCGTGGTTGCCACCGTCTCATCGACGATCTTATCCACAAAGTCCGGCTCACCAATTTCCTTTGCCCGCTTATCGAGCATATCTTTCAATTCCTCCTTGAGTTCCTTGGGCATCCAGACAATTCTTTTGAAACCTCCATCGGCTGAGATGAATTTGGGACTGGTCAGGAAGAACTTCCCCACACCGCTGAAGCCTGGTGTCTGCTGACCCCCACCAACCATGCCAGCCATGGTGGAAAAAGTCATTCCAGAAGGTGTCATCCCAGCAAACTCCCTATTGACGACCATAACCCCATTGGTGGTGGGAAGAACGGCCACGATGCACTGGAAACACCCACAGTTCTTGAGCAGTGGACCTCCATTAGCAAAGTAACAATGCGTCTCTCGGACTGTTAAATTGTAAACAAAATCATAATCTCCTTTATTTTGCACCTCTTTTATATCAGTGATGGTATCCAAATAATAATCCACATTTCCTTGGACATTAACATTGCGCTTTTTGAGGGAAATAACTGGATCTCCTATCCTTAAACAATCTGCCCTCACCCAAGCTAGAACTCCAGCTCTACTGATAGCTACTCCATGATTACATGTGAGCGTAAGCTCCTTCCCAGATTTGGTTTTAAACCAAATCAGTCTATTTGGAGCGGGAAATTTTTGCATCGCCACCAAATTCTTAGAAATGGCACGTCCATGATTAAGTGTTAAAACTCTGGATTTTGTATATTCCTCGCCTCCTCGATGTGCATTGACAAAATCGGCTATTTTGACAGGTTTGTCATCGATGATTATTTCGGTATCTGCGACAAGACATGAGGTCATTGGGTCTTCCATCATGCTATACATGCTGACCTTTTCTATCTTGTTATGAGAGGCTTTGTAGACAAATTCATTTACCCCTTTGAACTGACCCTTAACTGGATCAATGACTTCTCCCTTGGAAACAGGCTGGTTGGGTCCGGTGGGGTTTATTTCAAAAGCTGCTTTTCCATCGAGCCAATTATAAGCCCCACAGAGCCCCAATCTTTGAGGCGAGATGATGCACACGTGATCCGGAGCAAACGATTGACAGAGGGTGCACGAGAAATAGACATCGACGCCCTCATCGGTCATGCCCGCCACGCGCTCATCTCTCTCGTGATAGATGGCTCTGGCCATCGGGAGTAACTCCTTTACCCTCTCCTCATCGGTATATATGGTGACTTGGACCTTATCCACGATGGCTGGGAAATCCGCCAAAAGTTTGGCTCTAATGATGTCGCCCAAATGGTGGAGCTTAAAGCCTTTTTCCTTGGCATCCTTGGCAATTCTTATCCAGATGATATCGCGTGAACCCATATGCATGACGCCTTGAGCACCATTGATGAAATGGTGAAGCTGCCGCTCTAAGATGGATTCGAAATCCTTTTGCATCTTGCTCCCAGCGACATGGATTAGAATACCAAGCGGAAGTAAGGACCCCTCGGAGATATCATCGATTTCCTTGCCGACGACTTCGATCTTGTTGTCCTCCACCTCATCCAGACTCTTCATCAAAAGCAGTTCAGAAGAAGGAGATTTGCCGCCCCCGAATTCCACAAAAAGATTCTCTTTCCTCACTCGTTCGCCCTCGAAGGCTGGTCCATAAGAAACAGGCACGGGTACTTCGGTCACGGTGATTTTCAGTCCCCGAACCTCAATGGCCTTGGGGACGATCTCATCGTGGGGGACACTTGAGACCACATGCTCATAGAGGCAAATGCCCGTGGGAAGTATCTGTGGGATATCCGTATCGGCAATGGTGGGGAATCCGAAGTTGATTGCCCCTGCGACTTGGGCATATTTTTCGTCGTCCACTTCTCCCAAGGCTATAACGAAGGCGAAGATGCGATGCCTGTTGTAGAGCAAAATTCGTTTAAAATCTCCGGGTTTGATTCCACCAAAGGCCATGGCCGCCCTGGCCGCGAAGCCCAAGGAGAAGACGGTCGCCGTGATATCCTTACCGAAGGGGACGAGCCTGGTCTCCCAACCCATTTGAATTCCCTCTTCGGCGAGTTGCTCCGCCATGTTCTTCCCATTGGTAGTGGCTGACATGAAAACATATAAGTTCTTCTCTTGCAGCTCCCGTGCGATTTTCACAGCGATCTCATTGGTTGGAGCGGCTCCCACTATGGCTGCAAAACCGGGAGCCGTACCGTCCACGAATTCGATTCCCCCCTCCCGCATGATCACATCATCCGCCGCTCCCAGCCAGATATTCTCATCCGTGGGACTAGCCGTCATGGTATAAGGAACGTTCTCACTCACGTACTTTATGGCCTCGATGATTTCGTCAGCAAATAGGGTGGCCATTCCAGCATCCAGTGCGGGACCAAGATAAGGCAGCCACACACGCTTGTCGGGGACTGGGGGAAGAAGCGCTTTAGCCCTCTCCAACACAGGGAGCATATCGCCTAAGGTGCTCACCTTCATCCCGGTGATACTGTAAATTACGGGCAGGTAATAACCCGTGTTGGGGAAACTCACCGCCTTATCCGGTCCATAATTCTTGAGGGCTTTTTTGAGATTTTCCTCCGCCCTTTTGACGATATTATGGGCACCTCTTATGGCAGCTGAAGCTATGATTTTAGACACGAAGCATTCTCCTCATCTCCATGTCATAAAGCACCCTTTCTATCTTCTTGTCGATTCCCAGAGCTTTCCTATTTCGGTCAATGCGATCGATCAGTATCCTTGCCATCTCCATTGGATCGGATTCATAAACCCACATCGCCCCGGTGAGATCCTCAAGTTCTCTAAATAAGAAATCGCATAGGGTCTCGCTTCCCAAGGTCGGGAAGGACACTCCAAATACGACCATCACTCCACTGGCAACGAAGTATTGACCGATGGCGATGGCCTTTTCGCTCATCCAACCGGGAGCACAACCGGCGGCGGGTATCTGGTGCATATCGTCACCCAATCCACCTTCCCTTATTATCTCAGAAGCTGCAGTTAAGATACGGCTGTTATCCACACAAGAGCCACAGTGAACCACTGGGGGCATCCCCACCGCCTCGCAGACCTCTCGCAGTCCAGAGCCAGCGAGTTCAGCTGCCTCGGGAACCAACAATCCTTCCTTGGCACAACTGATGGCGGAGCAGCCGGTGGTTAGGACCAAAACATTGTTGGCGATTAGTTCCTTGACTAGCGTGGTGTGAACGAAATCCGACTTCACGCGGGGATTGTTGCACCCCACAACGCCGACAACTCCCCTTATCCTTCCGTTAATTATATTGTCGTTGAGGAGGCGATATGAGTAGCGGAATTTTCCTCCCAGGATATACTCTATCGTCTCGTGACTGAAACCTGCGATCAGCTCCATCTTTTCCTGTGGTATATCTACATCTCCCCTTTTGGGATAATTGACGATGGCTCGTTTTATTATATCCTTGGCCACATCGATGGCATTATGGGCATGGAATTCGAGATGGATTGCACCTTGTATTTTCGCCTTTCGCGATGTGGTGACGATCTCCGTGTGATAACACTGAGCCACCGATGGTAGAGACTGCATAACGCATTGGACATCCACGACCATGACCTCAACGGCCCCAGTTGCGATGGCCAATTCCTGCTGCAGGAAATTACCAGCTATGGGTATCCCATGCCTCATCAAAAGCTCATTCGCGGTACAGCATATCCCAGCAATGTTTATCCCCCTTGCCCCAGCTTTCTTGGCTAAATCGAGTAACTCCTGGTCACGAGAGGCGATGACCATTGCCTCGGGTAATAATGGCTCGTGTCCGTGGACGATTATGTTGACTTCGTCCCTTTTAAGGACACCTAAATTAACCTTCGCCCTTAAAGGAACCGGTGTGCCAAACATGATATCCTGCAGTTCAGTGGCGATCATGGAACCACCCCAACCATCTGCCAAAGCAGTTCGACAACCATGCAGGATTATATTTCTATGATCTTGATCCACACCAATGCTCGTTCTGTGCATCATCTCCACAATTTCACGATCAATACCTCTGGGGACGATACCAAGGTTCCTCCATAACTTTTGTCTGGTTGTAGGGGCTCGCTTTATGAAGTGAAGCTCTCCATCTTGCTTGCCGAATTCTGCGAGCGCCTTCTCCCCTACTTCGATGGCAATTTGATTTTTATTCTTTCCATCCACATCCACTCCAAGAACACTCGCTATCATTTTCAGCTTCTCTTCATCTTTGATTTCATATGCCGGTGCCTCGCCTCTGGCTGCTGCCAAAAAGGTTAGGACAACCTCTCTAGCGTGATCAGAGTGGGCAGCTGCTCCAGCAGCGATCATGCGACCAAAATTTCTAGCCGCAATGACCTCAGGTGTAGCGCCACACACCCCAACCTCGGAACCGGCTTCCTTGTGGATGATTTGGCACGGACCCATGTTGCACACCCGGCAACAAGATCCCACACTTCCAAAGGAACATGGCCTTTTCTCCTTGGACCGCTGAAAGACGGTGGTTACACCCTCTCTAGCCGTCTTATCCAGCATCTTGATGCTCGCCACGCAGCTAGTTTCGGAACGAATGCTCGCAGGATTTGATGATTTACTTTTCTTCTTATATTCACTCATTAGTCACTTCCCCCACTTCATCAAGTTGTGAAATTGCCACAGCGGATAGCTGAATCTTCCTGGTCTTTGTGGCAGGTTCGATATCCGAAGTCGTGAGTACAACGAAACGCCTGGCTTCAAGGACTCTGTCCGTTCTCGTTCGCACCACCATCCCGGACTTGACCTTCCTCCTGCACGAGACGACCAATTCCTTAGCACCCTCCAATTCAACGAGGCATAACCGACACGCCCCCGTGCTTTCAAGACCCTTACAGTAGCAAAGGTGAGGAATATCGATACCAGCATGGGTAGCTGCTTCAATGATTGTTATACCGTCGGGAACGGTGACCTTTCTGCCGTCTATGTTTAAGGTTGCCAACTGACTCAATTCTCTTCCCCCTTGTTAGACCAAGATAATAGCATCGGCTTCACAAGTTGACAAACATAGACCACACTTCGTGCACTTTTTCTCCATTATGATATAGGGTTTGTTGTCAGCCAAATATGCTACATATTCGTCTCCAAGGATGGCTTCTTCGGGACAGATGCTCTTGCATGAGCCGCACATCGTACATCTTTCGGCAACCACTTTGTAGGAGATGAGATCCTTGCAGGATTTCTTGGGGCAATGCTTCTCCTCTATATGCTCCCGGTATTCTCGCTCCCTCGAAGAGAGTGAATCTGATAGAAGTTGGCCGCTTCTCTCCCCCTTTTGCATCGAGCCGTCTCATTAACCCTTGAAGAGATTAACCGAAGGAATTCCATGTCTTGGCTTATGCCCTCACCTCGTAATCTTGTCCAATATCCAAATTACCCGATCCGTCCCAGGCATGCATGGAAGGCATCTGCCACACATCTCTTTTTGGGCAAAGTCACGAAAATATTCCAATGCTTCAAGGACCGCACAATGCTCCTCCACCGCTGGTATCATGCTTTAACCACTCTTTTTCCTTCAACGGTGCCCTTTCCTTCCACAATTCTGGTGAGAATCTCCAGCATCTCATAGGTTCCAATGCGACATGGCGGACATTTGCCACAGGATTCCCTCTGAGTAAAAGAAAGGAAAAATCTAGCTATTTCCACCATGCAATCGGATTCGTCCATCACCACTAAACCACCTGAACCCATGCACGACAACCTGTCCCGGCACACACTTTCACTCTATGCTTCTTTGCTTCTCTTCTGCAGATGAGTACCTCTCTGAGGGCTTGTAAATCCTCTACGCTTTTTAATCTAGTCACCTTGCTCCTCTTCCCCTCTCAACTTTGCAACTATCCTCTTTGGATTCCTCTCTTTAGAGACCACATCGTTGATGACTACAACGGGAGCTAGGGCACAACAACCAACACAACTGACGGTCTCCAAAGTGAATTTTAAATCATCGCTGGTCTCTCCATCTTTTAAACCTAAATTGGTCTCAAATTCCTCAAGAATCGCATGCGAACCCCGAACATGGCAAGCTGTACCCATACATACCCTGATGATATTCTCACCCCGAGGCGTGAAATAGAAACGGGTATAAAACGAGGCCACCCCATAGGCGTGAGCGAGGGAGATATCGAGCTCTTTCGCGATGACATTCATCGCATTTTCCGGAAGATAACCAAACTCAAGTTGAACGTCCTGCAAAATATGGACGAGTACTCCTTGTTTGCCCTCATATTTTTTCACTATCTCTCGAGTCTTTTCTAACTCTAAGCAAGCACAAATTTCTCCCATGAAACCCAACCTTCCTCGTGGAATTTAAGCTCATTCGCCTTCGATCAGGAGATCGATTACCCTTCTCACCAATTTTACGGCTTCGGGGTGGCGCATGATCAAAATATTTGCGCCAGCTAAGCCCAAGCTTATCGCGGTAAGAGCTTCCCATAAAATACCGCGTTTTTTGACATCCCCCCAGGAAGGTTCATCTTCCTCGGTGGCTCTAGCCTCTTTAGCTCTCCAAGCTTCCCTGCCCAAATTACAGACCAGGGGCATCTGCATCATTGCATCGTTCTGCTGCAAGGCCGCCAATTTATCCCTCTCCATTACCGAGTAGGTATATTCCAAACCATAGCCCAGAGCCCCGGTCGAGGGATCCATGATCACCCTCTGGGCATCGATTCCCAAATTTGTTATTAAAATGTTGAGTTGTTTTGCCATGTTCACATCTATGGGTGTTTGTCCGGACACAACATGGTCAAAACCCAATGCAGCAGCAGTTATGGATTTATAATTATCCTCCTGAGCTGGACCGAGAACTATTCTTCCCCCATGAGCAACCTGAGCTACTTTCTTCAAGACCTCCATATCCTTTTCAACATTTCCTGAACCGTAAACGATTAGAGGAATGGAAATCGCTTCTAAAACGGATTTGACGGTTTCAGCAGCTTCATCGGGACTGCGATTCTTTCCCGTGGGATCCGTTCCCAAGAGCTGGAGACAGATTAAATCAGCTTGATACTGGTCCTGACACTTCTTAGCCCATGCCGGTGGATCATTGATTACATCCTTGAAGGGTTCCAGGGCGACTTCAGACCATCCTTCGGGAACCACATCATAAACCTCCATGGCTATAACGGGCTTGTGAGACATCTCCCCTTCGAATAAATAGAAGGGAAGGGTATTTTCTCCGCCAACGGTTATTTGAGAGTTCCCACTTCCGATGGTTACCTCTCTGATCTTGCCCATATATTTCTCAAAGGGCGGTACAAAAGCCATTTAAACCCCCCTCATTATCAGTGATTCAAGTGATGAAGTGATTCGAGTGATTCGAGTTACTTTCTCGCGGATTGGATCTTGGCTGCCTCCACGGTATTCTTCAGAAGCATACCTATGGTCATTGGGCCAACTCCTCCAGGCACTGGCGTTATGGCAGCAGCCTTTTCCTTCACCGCTTCGTAGTCAACATCGCCCACCAATTTATCATCCACTCTATTGATGCCTACGTCGATTACAACCACGCCCTCCTTGACCATATCCGCCGTAACCAGTTTTGGATGTCCCACGGCAACCACCAAAATATCGGCTCTCCTCGTGTGAGAGGCCAGATCCCTTGTCTTGGAATGGCAGATGGTGACCGTAGCATCATTATGTAAGAGCATTAAAGCCATGGGCTTCCCAACGATGTTACTTCTTCCAACCACAACAGCATTTTTGCCTCTGATTTCCACACCCGTCCTCATCAACAGCTCCAATACCCCATGGGGTGTACATGGTGGATAGCGGATTTCACCTATGGTCAAATTGCCCACATTAAAGGGGTGAAAACCATCAACATCCTTCTTAGGATCAACGGCATTTAAAACCTTTTGGGTATCGATGTGGTCGGGTAATGGTAACTGAACGAGGATGCCATGGATCGAAGGATCATTATTTAAATCATCGATGAGTTTTAAAAGTTCTTCCTCGGAAACATCTTTAGATAAAGAATATTTTTTCGATAAGATACCTAGTTTCTCACAAGCTCTCTCTTTCTGGCGAACATAAACCAGGGATGTAGGATCCTCGCCAACCAAAATAACCGCTAATCCGGGGATGATACCCCCCTCTTTAAGGATTTTTATCTCTTCTGATAACTCACGGTAAATGCTGGAGGCTACCTCTTTCCCGTTGATGATTTTCGCCGTCATCTTTGTACCTCCCTAAGTGATTTTCCTACGGCTCGTCTGGATAGCCAAAAGCTCCTCCATAATTCCGTCCACGGCTTGCACGGCTTTTGAGGTCTCCGGGAGATCCAGCAGGGATCGATGTTCTATATCGTAACGGGGAATGAGCTCATCATTTGGTACAATTCCTGCCAGTTTAAGCTCCCCTTTTTTCAACTCGCTTAATACCGAAGGATGAGGTTTCCCTTCTATCCGGTTGATTATCAGGAAAATCTTTTTAATCTTCAATTTTAGTTCACTTGCCAGATCTCTTATCTTTACCGCCGTTTCGACGCCTCTTAAGGTGGGATCGGAAACGACCAAAAGGAAATCCACATCCCTTGTTGTACGTCTACTTAAATGCTCCATTCCAGCTTCATTATCTATCACCACATATTGGTAGTTTTCTGATAAAGCATCCAGGCATCTCCTTAAGATTGTATTGGCATAGCAATAACATCCCGGACCCTCGGGTCTTCCCATACTCAGTAAATCGAACTTCTCGGACTCCACTAAAGCCTCCTGGATCTTGAATTCGATGTATGTATCCTTCGATATTCCAGGTGGTAGTTCACGGATGCTCTCCAATACCTCTTCCCGAATACTACCCACGGTGGACTTAAGTTCCATCCCTAAAGCTTCGTGCAGGTTTGTGTTGGCATCGGCATCCACTGCCAAAATGGGTATCTCTTCCGTTCGGCATAAATATCTGATGATCAACGCAGCAAGAGTAGTTTTTCCGGTGCCACCTTTGCCAGCTACAGCTATCACGCGACTCAACAAACTCACCACGGCTATATCGCTTTCCTCGTAAGGGCTTTTATCCTTCCCTTCATGGAGGGGAAAAGGTCCACATTGGTGTGAGGAAGAAAGAGTGCCGAAACGTATCTCTCCATGAACTTGGAACTGGTACTTAAATCAAGGTAGGACATTTTCTCGGCGATTTTTTTGGCTTTCTCCTGCATTTCCCGCGATAGACAAGCGAAACAAGCACCGAGCAAGGATCCATTCCCTATGAAAATGAACTTCTCCATGGGAAGTTCCGGTAAGAGACCGATGGTTATGGCTTTATCGATCTCCAAATAGTTTCCAAAGGCTCCAGCGATGATGATATTTTCTATACCCGAGAGCTTGAGATCTAAACTCTCCACCAACACCGTTATCCCTGCAAAGACAGCCGCTTTAGCCCGCATCAAATTATCGATATCGGCCTCGGTGATCACGATGTCTTTACCCGTGGCCGTTTCGTTAGCCCAGGCCAAGACGTATTCAGCTCCGTATGCTCCCTTTCGAACACGAGGGGTCTCAAGTTCCAAATTTATCTTTCCCTTCTGGTTGATCACCCCGGCCAGGAATAGTTCAGCCACAGCATCGATGAGACCAGAACCGCAGATCCCTAATGGTTTCGTGAGACCGATCGTTATTATCATGGGTTCAAGAGTCACTGGATCAATGCGAATTTGCTCTATAGCTCCTCTTGTAGCTCGCATGCCGTGTTTAATGCCGCCGCCTTCAAAGGCGGGACCAGCTGAACATGAGCAAGAGAGCAACCAATCGGAGCAACCCAAGACCATTTCTCCATTGGTCCCCACATCCATATACAATGTGAGTATATCCTCCTCTAAGAAATTTGAAGCAAGAATTCCAGCCGTTATGTCGCCACCTACATAACTCGCTACACAGGGAGAACAGTGGAGATAGGCTTGGGGAATGACATCTATCCCCAATTCTTCACACTTCACCCAGGGGAAAGAAGTAGCAGCTGGGATGTATGGCTCTTCTCTTATGTATTTGGGGTTAAGCCCCAGGAGGAGATGGGTCATCGTTGTATTTCCCGTTGCTGTTAGGATGGCAATGTGCTCCGATTTTATCTTCGCCTTTTTTATCAGTCTCTCGATCAATCCATTAATTGTGGAGACCACGAGAGATTGCAATTTTGCCAGCCCACCTTCCTTCGTTGCAAAGATGATCCGGGCTATTACATCCTCTCCGTAAGTTATTTGAGCATTATAGTCTGAACTTTCAGCCACGGTATGGCCCTTGTTAAGATCCATGAGACGTGCCACGATGCTCGTGGTACCCACATCTATGGCTACACCATAATGCTGGGAGGTCGTGTCGCCCGGTTCCACCTGCATGAGTATGATCTCGGAGCCCGTATTCAAAAGGGTCACCGTGATATCCCAATTGCTTTGCCTGAGGATATCGGGTAGTTTCCGAGCAACGGAAATATGAGTGATGATGTTCTTTATGTGATGCTTCACACTAAGCTCCCTTTCGATCCGAGACAGGTCACTTAAGCTATCATCCAAAGAAGGTGGTTTTAATCTCAAATGAACCTTCCTTGCAGCTGGATCGAGTTTTACGCTTACAAGGCGCGCCTCCCATTCGGGGGTGGACAAAATATGCCCATAGGTGGGAACCCTTCTTTCCCTCTCCAAAATCTGCCTATCTGCCAACCTGGATTCGATGGGGACTCTTACTTCGAGATCACTCTTGATCGCAGAAGAACAGGCGAGTACATAACCCTCCTTTATCTCCTCAGTTGATAGCATTGTCGTCGGCTTTGTGTCCACTATTCCCTTCTCTACGATCACCCGACATTTACCGCAGGTGCCATCGCCGCCGCAGAAGGCATTGATATGCACCTCAGCAGCTATCGCCGCTCGCAGGAGATTCTCTCCGTCTTTCACTCGAATCCTTCGATTGCTGGGATAAAATATTACGTTATACTCCTTCATGATCTCGCATCTCGTTGTTCGTTGTTAGCCAAACTACCTTCCAACTCTCTCACATGGTCCACCGTTCACCCTAGTTTGCTGGTTTGTTAGTTGGTTGGTTTGCTAATTGATTCTAGCAAACTGGCAAACTAGCCAACGAGCCAACCGAAGCTAAGCAGCGAGTAGGCTCGCAGCAGCTAGCACTCGGAGGGATGCCCCAAACAATATAAGTGTTATCAATGTTCGTGAACATTACAACCAACTACTTACATACTAACAACCGCCTTAGACTACTTACATACTAACAACCGCCTTAGAACAGTCCAACAATTCTCCCGTGCTCATCGATATCGACGTGCACGGCTGCGGGCACCGAGGGAAGTCCCGGCATTGTCCTCATTTCACCACAAATGGGGTAGAGGAATCCAGCACCAGCGGAGGCTCGGATGTCCCGAATGGGAACCTTAAATCCCCTTGGTCTCCCCTTCAAATTGGGATCGTGCGAAAGGGAGAGATGGGTCTTGGCCATATTTATGGGTAATTTATCGAATCCCTGTTTCGTGTATAGCTCTATCTTTCTCTCAGCTAAGGGAGCATAGTCCACACCATCCGCTCCGTAAATCTTGGTGCAGATGATCTCGATCTTTTCCTTAATGGGAATATCCAAGGGGTAAAGAAAGTGGAAACTATTTGGTTCCTTGCAAACTTCGACCACGGCTTGGGCTAATTCGATGGCTCCTTCTCCACCTTTGGCCCAAACCTCTATGGGGATGGCATATTTGGCTCCCGCTTGTATCGCTTTTTCCTTTATCACCTCGATCTCTGCCTCGGTATCCGAGGGAAACCTATTGATGGCAACGACGACCGGAACGCCAAACAATAACATGTTTTCAATCTGCTTTTCCAGATTTTCGCAACCCTTTTCCACGGCTTCGACATTCTCCTTCTCCATGAGTTCCCTATCGATTGATCTACCGGGAATGGCTTTGAAGCCACCCCCATGCATCTTCAAGCCCCTTACGGTGGCGGTGAGAACCACGCAATCGAGTCTCAAATTGCCGTAACGACACTTTATGTTGAACATTTTTTCCGCTCCACAGTCAGCACCAAAGCCGCTTTCAGTGACCACATAATCGGCCAATTTGAGCGCGATGTGGTCGGCGACGACGGAGTTGTTGCCGTGAGCCACGTTGGCGAAGGGACCAGCATGCATGATGCAGGGGGTGTTCTCAAGGGTTTGGATAAGATTTGGTTTTAGAGCATCCCTAAGTAGCGCGGCCATGGCTCCCGCAGCCCTCAAATCCTCCGCGGTTACAGCTCGACCATCGTAGGTACTCCCCACAACTATGCTACCCAATCTATTCCTAAGATCCTTAAAATCGGTTGCCAGAGCCAGAATGGCCATAACCTCCGAAGCCACGGTGATATCAAAGCCCGTTTCCCTTGGAATACCATTCTCACGACCCCCGAGTCCGATTATGACGTGTCTCAAAGCCCTATCGCTGATATCCACAACCCTGGGCCAAGTGATAGAGAAGAGGTCTATACCGAGTTTGTTTCCCTTCAAGATGTGGGTATCCAGCATGGCTGCCAGTAGGTTGTGAGCAGCCCCCACGGCATGAATATCCCCAGTGAAGTGCAGATTTATATCCTCCATGGGGACAACCTGAGCGTAACCGCCTCCACATGCACCACCCTTGATGCCAAAAACGGGGCCCATGGATGGTTCGCGAAGGGTATTTATTACATTCTTCCCTATTCTGGCCAAAGCCATGGTAAGCCCAATGTTTGTGGTGGTCTTTCCCTCCCCCAAGGGCGTAGGGGTGATCGCCGTCACGGTGATGAATTTACCATCCGGTCTGTCCTTAAACCTTTCCAAAACATCAAGGGAAATTTTGGCTTTATACTTACCATAGAATTCGATTTCATCCGCCAAGAGCCCAATTTGCTCCGCTATCTCGGAGATGGGTTTCAATTTCGCTTCTTGAGCAATTTCAAGATCGGTCTTCATGAGAAAAAACCCCTTTTTTTTAAAATATACAATGCCTTTTAAGTAGATTTTAGAATTTTACCTAGCAAAAGGGTAGCCCCTTCCTATAGAGAAACTTAAATTACCGCCACCGTTGCAATTTCGTGAAAAAACTCACAAAACACATTTTTGATTCACTAAAGTGGTATCGAAGAAAACAACTTTAAATTAATGGGTGTTATAAATCCAGGTAGTAAAACTTATTGAGGATAGTTCCATCAATATACCTTCTGTTTCGAAGAAATCTTAAAGGGTAATTTCCCGATGAGCCAAGAATTATCCACAAGCGGTAAAATATCGAGGTGAGCGGTTATAGAAGAAGAGTGAGCTAATATTTTATAAATAAATGAGACCACCCATATGAAATGGGTGGTCTAGGTTTCATTTTGTAAGATTTTTAACAGAGGTGTTGGAAATAATAGGTGTCCGTATCTTGCATCATCGTAAAACCCAGTATCCTTTGATACGTCTTTTCGTAATCGCCAACCATCCTTTCCGCCGAGAATCTTTCCTCCACATGTTTGCGGCACATCTTGGGATCGATCTCTTCGACCTTGGCAACAGCTTTTACCATTTCTTCCATGGAATCAACTATAAAACCGGTCTTTTTGTGGACGATAACTTCAGGTGTGGAACCGTTCCTTAAAGCAACTACGGGAGTTCCGGTGGCCATCGACTCGACCATCACCAGACCGAAGGGTTCCGGCCATTGGATAGGAAATAATGTACATTCCGCATTCATATAAAGTTCAGCTTTGGTCTTCAAATCAACCTGGCCTAAAATTTCAACATTTTTTGAGAGCAGGGGTTCAACCTGGGTCTTATAGTATCGCTTTTCACGCTCCTCGAGGCACTTCGTCACCAAGACCAATTTCTTTTTGAGGCGGTTTGCAACCTCGACTGCAAGATGGGCTCCCTTCTCTGGGCTCATCCTTCCAAGAAATAGCAAATAATTGTCCTTCCGTGGAGAAAAGGGATAAGCGTGAATATCGATGGCATTATAGATGGTGGCAACGAAGTTTAAGTTCCCAAAACACTTGCGCTGATATTCGGATATGGCATTAAAGTAAATCTTGTCTTTAAGCCTACTATATAAGTATTTGGCTCTTTCCGTTGCCGGTCCATGCAAGGTATGCAGGACTGGCGTAGAGCAAAAAGAGCCGAGAGCTGGACCAATCATCCCACTATGATCGTGGATGATGTCGAATTCACTTGCCCTCTCGTAAGCATTGAGAACGTGAAGAAGATCGGGGTAAACTTGACCGATTTCCCTGGTGGGAGCAAATTCAAATACCGAGACCAATTCGGCTTCCGTTGATGAATCACCGGAGGCAAACAGAGTTACATCGTGCCCCCGCTGGACAAGCCCCTCCGTAAGCAAGCTCACCACGAGCTCAATTCCACCGTATCCCGCTGGTGGGATAGGATACCAAGGTGGTGCGATTTGTGCGATCTTCATCCTTCTTTATATCCCCCTTTCTCTGGCCCGTCCGCCCAATCGGTGGGACTTGTCGGAGGGGGCAGGTTCCCTCTTCATCTCCACTTCTAGAAAACAAAAAATCCGACCCCTCATTTTTTATGAGCAGGTCGGTATATTTTAATGGTATTTATTCGACAAAAATCCGTAAATTCCTGCAAAAAGGAGGTTAGAAATTGTTGAGTTTTTAATCAACAGTTGCTAGACTAAAGATGCCGGCTCCTTCACCGGAGGGGCACCAGATGAAGGAGCCGGCACCACATTATAACATTATAAATTATGACATTATAATTTTACCCATTTGGCACGCTATTTAGTCTTAAGAGAATTTTGGCGGGAGTGTGTGGGAATCGAACCCACCCGGGACGGTTTTCCGCCCCACCGTGGTTTTGAAGACCAGGCGGCCCACCAGGACCGATCCACCCCCATGTAGTCGGTAGTGAGGAGTCGGTAGTTAAAGATAAATTTTCTTTCCACTCCAAACTACCAACTAACAGACTCCCAACTCATTGGAGGACTCGATAATCTCCAATTCTCCTCGTAATCTTTAGTGTATCAAAATAT
Source organism: Actinomycetota bacterium (assembly GCA_030018275.1). Classification (NCBI taxonomy): domain Bacteria; kingdom Bacillati; phylum Actinomycetota; species Actinomycetota bacterium. The sequence continues at coordinate 32,409 of JASEGB010000010.1, forward strand.
TCCAGAAGTGGTAAGGCATATTTACGTGTGGTCCCCAAGAGCGCCTTGAACTCAGCAGGGGTTATATTCTCTTTCTCCCTTAAAAAGACGATGATTCTCTCCTTGGCCTCCTCGACTGCCTCCCTTGAAAAATACATATCGTATCTCACCTTTACAACCTTGCCTTCGGAGGATAGTCTCTCCAATAAAGCCTTTAATTCCTCCATCCCGACACAGGTGCTTTCGCTCAATTCCTTTAATCCAGGAGGGGCAAACTTCTGCTTTGATAGGAAGTGATATACTCTATTGTACAGCTTCTTTTGCTCAGCTGTAAGCTCAAAACCTTTTTTGGGATGTCTTAGAATATCCCCTTCTTGAACTATGGATCCGCTGGAGATAAGCTTGTTAAAGAGCACATTCACCATCTTTAAAGGAAGATGTGCGAGGATTTGAGCTCTTACCATCTCCTTCTTGACCCCAAAACTAAAGGGGTTTTCCCGGAGATACTCTTCCAAATAATTTAATATCCTTTCCTTCGACCTTTGATACTCGGAAGAAGGAATATAGATATCTTCTCCTTCGCTGGGAAGAATCTCAATTTCACCTTTTTGAACCAACGAGCTTAAGTCTGGTCCCACCTCACTCCCAAGGAGCTCAAAGCGATTTGCTACCTCACTTGCAGAAAGAGGGATTTTTGCCTCTCTCAAAGCTAGTCTCACGAGTTCCATGGATTTACCCTCTTCTAGAAGCTTCATTTGCTCCAAAAGCTCAGTGTGAAAACGTTTATGCTTTTGCGGGTGGCTATCTAAAATCTGTCCCCCTCCGATTGTATGGATAGGAGAATAGCTCCGAATGATGAATCTATCACCTCTTTTGGGAACTATGGGTCCTTCAAGACGTAATTGAGCGTAGCCAACTTCCCCGGGGAGAAGCTCATCCTTACCCAACAACATAATCCTTCCCATGACCTCCTGCGTTCCGTGATGAATCCTAACCCGAGTCCCGTTTTTAAGGGGTTTTGACCACACGGGCAAGAGATAGAGTTTGGCATCAAATCTGCGTGAGAGAGAAAGATAATCCGGTGGAAGGATGACATCCCCGCGCTTAAGTTCACCCACTTCCACACCCACGAGATTCAGAGCTACACGTTGCCCAGCATAGGCTTTTTCCACGTTGTGACTGTGAACCTGGATGCTTCTTACCCTTGAAGATAGGCCCTTAGGGAGAATTACAACCTGTTCATCGAGGGAGATTTCGCCGGACCATAAAGTTCCCGTGACCACGGTACCAACACCCTTTAGGCTGAAGGCCCTATCTATGGGAAGTCGATAGGGAGAGTCTGTATCCTTTGGGGCAACCTCGCTTGCAATCTTACCCATTTCATGCAGCAATTTTTCTAAACCAAATCCAGTTACAGGGGATACACGAATGATAGGGGCATCTTCAAACGTGGTCCCTTTAAGCAGGGATTTGATATCCTCCTCCACGATTTCCAGCCATTCTTCTTCCACCAAATCCACTTTCGCTAAGGCCACTATGGCTTTCTTCACGCCCAAAAGATTGGCGATTGCCAGGTGCTCTTCGGTTTGAGGCATTACCCCATCATCTGCGGCTACCACGAGGAGTACTAAATCCATACCCGTGGCACCGGCGAGCATATTCTTCACAAAGCGCTCATGACCTGGGACGTCAACGACCCCTGCCACTTGACCGCTGGGTAATTTAAATTCGGCAAAACCCAGGTCTATGGAGATCCCCCGTTTTTTCTCCTCCTTTAACCGGTCGGTATCCACACCGGTAAGGGCTTTAACCAATGTCGTTTTCCCGTGATCTATATGTCCTGCAGTTCCGATTATTATGTGCTTCAAGAAGCCCACCCTTTTAGTTGAAAGTTTGTCAGTGGGTAGTCGGGAGTGTAAAGATTTTATTTCTATCAACTACCTGTATAATCGCAGACATTGGTTACTCTCGCAGAATTCCAATAGTAATTTGGGGTTATCCTGGAGAGTGCATCTTAAGAGAACCGTTAAGCGAGCAAAGCTCGAACAGCGGCGGCAACAGCCCGACCCGAACTTATGGAGGGTGTTCGCCCTGGGAGAGCCGCAGCGAGTAGGCTCGCAGCAGCTAGCACTCGGAGGGATGCCCCAAACAATATAAGTTTTACAATGTGCGTGAACATTACATCTGTACATCTATCGACTAGCAGACTCCTGACTGATAGAAATGGAAGCAAAGGCATCCACTATCTCCCCGATTTCCTGAGGTCGAATGGTGCGCATATCAAGAAGGACTTTATCTTCCTTTACACGAGCCACGATGGGAGGTTCCAATCGCCGAAGTTTATCCTCTAAATCAGCTGTGGGAAATTTCTTAGAGGTTATTGCCACCACCCATGTGGGGAGCTCCTCCAGGGGAAGTGCTCCTCCACCGACCATGGATATCTCCCCCTGAACTTCGATATTGAAGGCTGTACCAACCCTTTGCCTCAATTTTTCGGCCAATTTCCGAGCCCTTCGCTCAAGTTCAGAGGGCGAAGCGAGGATCATGGCCAAGGTTGGAATCTTTTCCGCCGCTTCTGCTGGATCAAGATAAATCTTCAAAGTGGACTCCAAACCAGCCAGGGTGAGTTTATCCACCCTGAGAGCTCTAGTCAGTGGATTCCTCTTCATTTTGGAGATGAACTCTTTCTTCCCCAGGATTATTCCGGCTTGGGGTGCTCCAAGGAGCTTGTCACCGCTGAAAGTTACCACATCGGCTCCCGCCTTAATGCACTCTTGAACTGTAGGCTCATGGGAGAGTCCATATTGTGAGAGTTCTACAAAAACGCCGCTTCCCAAGTCCTCCATCACTGGGATATTATGGCCTTTGCCCAGGGCTACCAATTCTTCGAGACTAACTTCAGCGACGAATCCAACCACCCTGAAATTGCTGGTGTGCACCTTGAGCAGAAGGGCTGTTTCCGGAGTTATGGCTCTTTCATAATCATGGATATAAGTCTTATTCGTCGTTCCCACTTCAATCAAGGTGGCTCCACTTTGACGCATAACATCGGGTATCCTAAAGGCTCCGCCTATTTCAACCAACTCTCCTCGGGAGACGATAACCTCTTTGCCACAGGCCAATGTATTTAGGGCTAAAAGTACGGCACCCGCATTATTGTTAACTACCATACCCGCCTCCGCTCTGGTGAGCGTACTTAAAATGTCCTCTACATGCTCATAGCGGGAGCCTCGCTCGCCCTTTTTCAGATTGAACTCCAGATTGGAGTAGTTCTTCGCCACGTTGACGAGAGCATCCACAGCTTCAGGAGCAAGAATGGACCTGCCGAGATTTGTATGGATAACCACTCCCGTAGCGTTGATCACCTTCCTCAAATGAGGATGCATGACCTCTTTCACCAATTTGGTGATTAAAGGAACTAAATCCTCCGGCTTAAGCTGCAAATTCTCGAGCTCCACGGGATCCTTACTTGAGAGTATTGTCTGCCTAAGTTCCTGTAATACCGCGCGGATAGCTTCTACAACTACTGAGCGGGGATAGTTTTTCATCAGATCTTGAATTGGCGACAATTGTAGCAATTCATCGACGGCCGAAAGGCGGCGAAGGTACTCGTCCTTCAAGATATTTCTCCTCCTCTTTCAAAGGCAAATACTGAATTCTCCAAGCAAGGAGAGATTCCTCTACATAATTATACACCTTAAAACTCAAATCCTGACATTTATTATCCAAGGAGGAAATAAAGGGAAAAAGGAGAAAAAGAGAGTAAACGATGGGAGGCAATGCGGTGAAGATAAAAGGATTCTCTGGGGTAAAGAAGGAAGCTACCTTAATCGCAGTTTCAGTCCTCTGTCTCATCCTCTCCGGTTGTATTACGTTTACCTTCGAAACGAAGATTAATCCAGATGGTTCAGGAAGACGAATTCAGGATATCGCCTTGGAGAGTAGTTTCGCACGAATGCTGGAGTCTGCGGCAAAAAAGTCTGGAAAAACCAGTTTAAAAGAGGAATTAAAGAAAAATCTACCAAAGGAAGGGAAATTAAGAATCTACACAAAAAAGGGTAAAGTTCACTATGAGGTCAGTTTCGATTTTAAAGACATCGATGAACTGAACAGGATAAATAAAAAGCTCAGCGCGGTCAGGGACATTTCAACCAACGTGAAATTGACCAAAAAAGATTCAATATTCCTGGCCCTCTACGATTTCCAAGAAAAAATTCCACCCTTAGAGGCAACTGAACTTGAACAACTGGAAATGATCGGGGCATATTCGATCGTGTATAAGCTGAACATGCCCGGGAAAATTATTAAAGCAAATACCAATGAAATTGAAGGCGAAACTGCTATCTGGGATATAAATCCCTTCAAGGGAAAAGAAATACGGGCAAAATCAAGATATATCCGATGGTGGGCAATTTCATTCCTGCTTTTCCTTTTGGTTTTAATCTCAGCGGGGGGTATCCTTTTAAGGAAAAGGGGTTAAACAGTCAATATTTCCTTAAACCTTAAAGCGTCGTCGAACATGACGATATTGTTGAACATACAGTAGGTCACCTTGTGCCTACTGCATTTTTCCTTTAGCCACAGAAGCTCTTCTTTAGAATACTTATGTCTGTAACCGGGACCTCCATGGAGTCGGAAGTATTTTATTTCTCCATGGAGTGACTCTCCTTCAAAGGGATCCACGCAGTGGATCAAATTCAATTCGCGGCAAAGGGCGATGATATCCCGGTCATCCCATTCCCCTCGGGGTTCCCAAACCATAAGGAAATCATGGCGGTCGATAGTTTTGAAGAAATTCTTAAGGTTCTTAATATTTTCGGTCGTGGGTTTGAAGCTCGCGGGGCACTGGAAGAGGATGATTCTTGCACTCAGGGCTCTTCCTATCTCCTTTGTCCTTCTCCAAGCTTCAAAAACTTCCCCCGTGGGTCTAAAAAAGCCATATTTTCCCCCGCACTCTTCGGATACTTGTAGGCCGGCTTTTTTATAGGTAGGGCTCTTCGAAGGATGTGTTATTAACTGCCAAGCTTTCAGGGTGAATTCAAAACCATTTGGAGCTTCACCCCGCCATTTTAAAACGGTCTCAATTTTTGGTAAATTATAGAAGGTTCTTTGGATTTCTATCACATCAAAGTGCTCGAAATACCTTTGTTTTTTAACGGGAAAACCGCAGCAGCCAACCTTTATCATGGCACTTAACTCCACACGTGGATCATAAATCCAAAACCAGCCTCTTTAATTCAAAATTAAAGTTCTAAAATTTTTGGATTTTGAACTGTAATTTTGATTTTTGATCTTTGCATTTTAAATTTTCTTATGGTTTGAAATAGGGAACGTTTAGGAAATCCGTTATTAAGGATATCAACACTCACCCTCATTTTCCAGATTTAAATAAGTTCGTGAGTTGGAACTTCCAAAAATTATGAAACTTTTCCTGAAACCTTCCCTTCAAAAATGATAGAATACTTCTGGAGGGGAGGTGAATTAAATGGTCAATGCTTATGTCCTCATAAATGCCGAAGCCGGTAAGGCTGGAAATGTGGTTAGAGAAGTATCGAGAATTGCAGGTGTGAAATCCACTCATGCCGTCACCGGTCCCTATGATGCCATTGCCTTCGTTGAAGCAGCGGATTTCAACGCCTTGGGGGAATTGGTTGTAGCAAGAATTCAAAAAGTGGAAGGAGTTAACCGTACTCTCTCCTGCATCGTCGTAGAACTGAGCTAAAATTCCTCTTTGTGGACGATTTCAGAGAGGCTTTTTCTGGAAGGGGATTTGGGGATAATATCTGGGTGTCCCAAAACAAGGATTCCCAAACTTAAATAGTTTTTTGGGATACCCAGAAGCTTTCCCAGCCTCATTCTGTGATCCGCGTGATCGCATGGAGAGCCATACCAATGGCTGCCAATGCCCAAAGCCGTTGCTGCAAGCATCATATTTTGCACCGCACAAGCCACACTAGCAAGACTGGTCCAGGGTTTACATAATCCGCGTTTACTTTTATCCATCAACACCGCTATATGCACGGGGGCTTGGATAAAAGCTCCTTTGATCATTCTTTTCGCCAACTCTCTCCCAAACTTTGTCGAGCTAAGATGCTCCACTATATCCACGATTCCAGAGGATTCCAAAAGAAGGGAAACGATTTTGGGAATTCCCATCCCTTCGACCATGCGCTTGAAATCTTCACGACTACAGATTTTCTTCGACCTCTCCACAGCTTTTTTGTCCAAAAGAGCGCGTTCACAGGCCTCAGCGGCTATACATGCAATTTCCTCTCTGATCTTTCTATTCTTAACCACGATAAACTCCCAAGGTTGTGCATTAGACTCGGAGGGAGCCCACCTTGCGGCATCCAAAATTTGCCCCAAAATTTGCTCCGGAATAGGTTTTTTCCTGAATTTCCTTATGCTTCTTCTGGATTTGATGGCCTCGAAGACGTCCATTTCTTTTTCCTCATATATCAAAGCAAAGATAACGTGAAAGTCAAGAGAAAAGACATTTATGCAGCTAAAAATGGATTTTAAGAATGAAAGAAGAGGTAGAAAGTGCTATAATTAATATTGGAGCTATGAGCTGAGTCTCCCAAGAGGAGGGGATGAAGAATGAAGCGGAACGTGGGTATTATTGATAGGGTGATCAGAGTGATCTTGGGAATCGTTTTGCTGGCATATTTCGCAACAAACTACACAGAACTCGTTTTGTTTTGGAACATCGTACTACTTGTAGTCGGACTTGGTTTCTTGCTCACAGGTATCATCGGTTATTGCCCTATCTACGCTCTTCTAGGCATAGAGAGTTTTGAATTTCCCGGGATTCACCGCGTTAAAAAGGCATAAAAACAAATTAGAATACTCAGTAGTTTTGCCAGCGCCAGCTCATAGCTTCATATTCCCCCCTATTTCTTTCGCATTCCTTATACTGTTTCCACCTTTTTTACCTCTGGAACCAGTTGTTTTAAGGTTCTTTCGATTCCCATCTTTAAAGTCATCTCAGCCATGGGACAACCACAGCAAGCCCCAGTGAGTTTCACCTTCACCACACCATTTTCGGTAACTTCACATAATTCTACATCCCCCCCATCCGCCTGCAACGAGGGTCTGATCTTGGCTAATGCCTCTTTAACTTTTTCTCTCATTCAAATCATCTCCTAGATAAATTAGCCCAAACTTTTCCTGATTGTGCCAAGTTTGATAACCCATTCTCTCACCAGGTTATATTCTAAGCCTTCATCGCTCACCAGGTGTTCTCCATCAACACCGATTACTTGCTTGAGCATGGGCTTCATGGTCTCCAAGATCGTTGCATAGAATCTATCTTCCTTGTTTCGAATACCAACTTTAATGCCCAAGTGATCCTCGATGAACTTTAGATCCTCCTCAACCTGGGAAATTACCGAAGAAGGAAGGAACTCCCCGGCATTCTTGAAATGGACGAATCTACACGCGAAGGACAAATCCTTTTTTAGTCCAATGCAGGTTTTAAGGAGAGCCTTGAGGGCATTCTCACCATATCTGGTTAGTACCTCGTGTAAGCCTCGACCCGTGCCTATTATCTCTGGAGGGAGCCCGATGCTATACAGAGCCGCAGTATAGGAAATGACCCGAGGTAATTCGATCTCCCTTGTCAACTCGAGGCTCTCTAATTCGGAAACAAGTTCTTTATCGCTTACGAATCTCGCCAGTTCTCTGGGGCGTGGAAGGTCGCGCGCGTAACCCACCTCCCCTTTCCTGGTAAGACGGTCCCGATGCTGCGGGATATAATCGGAAATACAACATGCGGGTTCAGCCATCTCATAGAAGGAATGCAGATAGTGCTTGGTGAATATGCCCATGATGTTCATGAGTTTGGCCTTAAAAGACTCGTCAAAGACCAGAGGAGGGAGGAAAGGGAGTTTCCTCTGCAGGATTTTAACGAGTTTTCGTGTCTTCTCATAACCATGATCGTATCTCATACCCGATTGGACGGTAAGCGTCCGAATTCCACCATACTCCTTTAAGGTACTATTCACATTTTCCAGAGTGAAATGTCCTCTAAAGGGAAGGGTCCCTCCCCCCAAGATGGGACAGATGTTGATCCCCGTTTCCCGTGCGAGCCTATAGCCCTCAGCAATGGCGATCTTATTGGAAAGGATTGCGGGCACCATTCCATAGGATAAAGCAAGGTCCGAGCGTCCAAGCATGAATCTCAGCCGACTCACGGTGAGTCCCATTCTCTGACATCCCTCGATGTAGCCCTTAAGCATGAAGTAAATATCGAGTATTTGAGGGACGGTTTCCACAAGGGGTATCAATTGGACGAGATTGGGATCTCTGCTCAACCCGAACTCCTTGTGTGCCAATTCGATGACATCGATGATCCTTTCCCTCACGCTAAGAAGTTCCTGAACCCCCGTGCACATGGGCGAGATAACTTCCCTTACAGCATAGACTCGAGAGCGTTTCCAGGCGTGATAGTTGGCTTCCACGATGGACATCAAAGCCATGAGTTGTCTGAATACACTTTCTTCAATGCCACTGGGAATTCGTGGGGTGATAAATACATCCCTTCCGGGAACGATTCCTTTACCCAGTAAGCCCAGGACAACCTGGGAAGTTTGCATATATGGTGTTAGTTTCCCCTCGAAGTCCACCATGGCTTCCTCTAATCCCAGACCCTCAGGAAGGGGAGTAAGAGAAAAAATCGCTTCCTCGGGTTCCTCCTGGACGGAGATATACTTGGACGCAGCATCAGGGTGCTGGGTCATCATCGTCGTTGGAATTCTCAACTCTTCCACCCTTATTTCCCCCTATTAGTGGGGAGTGAGGAGTCGGGAGTCGGTAGTAAAAGATTTAGATTCACACTTCCGACTACCCACTAAGAAACTACGGACTCTCTCCGCGGGGGATCCACTGGCGTTTCTCATCGATGATGTGGATCACTTCCCACCCACTCCTCTGTAACTCTCTGCCTATGAATCTACGATGGCACTTCCAAGGCAGCCTTTCTGAACACATTACCACAGTCTTAGTTCTAGTAGCAATGCCCTCCAAGCTCTCAATGCCTTCTCTGAATTGTTGAGAAAGGGTATGGGCTTCATAGCCACCCGAGCGATAACCTCCCAACTCCTCACCCAAGTAGACGTAGCCAATTCCCGCTTCACTCAAAATATGGGCGAGATTCTCCCTTTTAAAGTGCTCTAACTTACTTGTGGGAAACCTTCTGACATCGACCAAAGTTTGGATTCCATAATATTCAAGCAATTCTATGAATTCATCCGAGCCTCTTGTGCTTGAACCAATGGTGTATATCCTTTTTTCGTGCACTTGAAGCTCCCCTGAAAAGAGGAATATCAGACTCCTATTACTTCTCCCTTGATCGTGGAATCGATGTGAAGAAAGCCCAGAGAGTTACAAGGGGCGAAGATCTTATCGGTGGGACTGCCAGGATTGAAGAAAAGTATCCCGTTTAATAACTTCAACACGCCCACTTTAACCAAGTCCCCTGCATGTAGGAGGAGACTGTCTAACTCCCTCTTTAACCTCCTCTCGACCATACGGTCGCCTCATTCCCTCCGTCACAAGAGCCATTTTTAGCACCTCGTCCATATGTTCAGCAAAGATACACTTTAAACCTTTAAGAACATGCTCTGGCACCAGCTCTAAATCCTTCTCATTATCCTTTGGAAGGATGACTTCCTTCAACCCAGCCCTGTGGGCTGCAAGTATCTTCTCTTTTATGCCTCCCACCGGAAGGACATGGCCTCTCAAAGTAATCTCACCGGTCATGCCCACATCCTTTCTCGCCGCTTGCTTGGTTAAAGCCGAAACGAGAGCGGTGGCCATGGTGATTCCAGCGGATGGACCATCCTTTGGAATTGCTCCAGCGGGGACGTGGATGTGGATATCGTATTTGTCGTAGAAATCTCCCTCTATTTTAAGAGCTGAAGCTCTGGAGCGGATGTAACTTACAGCCGCTTGAGCCGATTCACGCATTATCTCTCCCAAATGGCCGGTTAGGATCAGCTTGCCCTTGCCCTTCATGATGGTGGCTTCCACAGACATGACATCTCCACCCACTTCTGTCCAGGCTAAAGCAGTGGCCACACCTATCTCATCCTTTTGCTCCGCCACCCCATATCTGAACTGAGGGGGTCCTAAGAATTCTTGAAGATTCCTCGCGGTGACTTTAACCTCCTCCTCTTTACCTTCCACCACCGATCGGGCTACCTGACGACAGATAGCGGCTATTTTTCTTTCCAGATTCCTCACTCCAGCCTCACGGGTATGCTCCCTGATTATCTTACGCAGGGCATCTTCGCTTATCTCCAATTGCTCCTTAGTCAATCCATGCGCTTCCAATTGTTTCGGGATGAGGAACAGCTCGCCGATCTTGACCTTTTCTTCCTCTGTGTAACCGGGAAAGTGAATTACCTCCATTCGATCCCGAAGGGCTGGGGGGATGGTATCCAAAATGTTTGCCGTGGTTATGAACATGACATTGGATAAATCGAAGGAAACCTCCAGATAGTGGTCGCTGAAAGCAAAATTCTGCTCGGGATCCAGAACTTCAAGTAGGGCAGCGGAGGGATCTCCTCTAAAGTCGGCTCCTATCTTGTCTATCTCATCCATCATGAAAACGGGATTTTTCGTTCCCGCCTGGCAGATTGTTTGAATTATCCTTCCTGGTAAAGCACCTACATAAGTGCGTCTATGTCCTCTTATCTCAGCTTCGTCTCGAACTCCGCCAAGGGATATGCGAATGAACTTTCTCCCTAATGACCTAGCAATGGATCTTCCAATGGATGTCTTTCCCGTTCCGGGAGGACCTACAAAGCACAGGATGGGACCTTTCATCTTCCTCGATAACTTATGGACGGCTAAATATTCCAAGACCCTTTCCTTAGCCTTTTCTAATCCGTAGTGATCCTCGTCCAAGATTTTCGCCGCCTCATGAAGGTCAAGTTTCTCCCGATCCTCCCTGGACCAGGGGATGTTGATTAACCAATCCAGATATGTACGGACGACGGAAATCTCGGCTGAGCTGGGTGGCATCATCTCCAATCTGTCAATTTCCTTAAGAGCCTTTTTCTCAACCTCTGAAGGCATTTTGGCCTCTCTTATCTTTGCCTTTAACTCTTCTATCTCCGCGGTTCGTTCATCGAGTACCCCAAGTTCCTTCTGAATAGCTCTAAGTTGCTCCCTCAGGAGGTATTCCTTTTGTGTCTTGCCCATTTGCTCTTTCACTCTGGATTGAATCTTGCTCCCAATCTCTAATATCTCAATCTCCCTATTTAAAAAGCCTCCAATCTTCTGCAGTCGATTCCTGGCATCCATCGCTTCCAATATTTGTTGTTTCTCCTCGGTTTTAAGGTTTAAATGAAAAGCAATAAAATCTCCCAGCCTACCAGGTTCATCTATATTGAACGCGGCCAATAGGACTTCCTGGGGTATGGGCTTCCCCAGTCGGGCACATTTCTCAAACTGGGAAATCAAACTCCTCATGAGGGCCTCGATTTCAAGGGTTTTTTCCTCCGGTTCCTTTAAAACTTCGATTTTTACCTTGAAGAAGGGTCCCGTTTGCAGAAATTCCCTTATTTTAACCCTCGTTAGCCCCTCCACCAGGGCTTTGGCGGTCCCATCGGGGAGTTTGAGCTCTTGCATGATGGTGGCGACACAGCCCACTCCGTACAGGTCTGTGGTTTCCGGCTCCTGTATTTCTGCCTTCTTCTGAGCCGCGAGTACAATAAAACGATCGCTTTTCATGGCCTCTTCCAAAGCGTTTATGGATCTCTCTCGCCCCACGAAGAGAGGGATCACTAAATTTGGAAAGATGACCAGATCTCTCAGGGCAATTAGAGGAAGCTCCTCCGGAATTTTAAATTTTTCTTTGGGCATGTCTCCCACCATCATCCTTCCTTTCAATGTACATTGTAGTCTTTTAAGACGAGTTGTAAATCTAACGTTCTTAAAGTTTTCTGCAGATCACCTTGAAATTCCTTTTGAAGACCAAAAACACTTTATTAAAGGATTCATTTCTGCTTTCATAGAATTTATAAGTATTAAAAATGGAGAAGCTGCCGTGAACCTGAGACTTAATGTATTACGCCTGTTACCTCTACTATTAATTTTAATTTTCTTGCCTTATCCGTCAAACCAGTCTTCGAGTCAGCCTCCTCAAATCTCCATGCAACTAACCTTCGATAAACCATATTTCTCACCCAGTGAATATTTCAGCATTACTACGACGATTCTCAACAATTCCAATTCACCCATAAAAAGAACGAAGCTTACATTAACACTTTATAGAGAACAAACGCCCACAAAACCCAAAAGGGTTGTCCTCGAACAAAGGTTTTACGTTCCTCCACTTGATCCAGGTGAAATTGCTCAATTTAAGCTTAGCAAAAAAGCTTCCAATTTAAAAATCGGCGAGGGAGCTCATCCGGTTAAGGCCATTTTGACCCAAAGAGGAACGATTCTAGCGGAGAAGGAAACCGCCCTCGTATTGGTGGATCCAAAACCGGTGCCTCCTCTACCAGTTGTTATAATCTGGAACCTCCATGATAGAGTCCATTACGAGCCCAATGGTATTTTCGTGGATCAGCAAATCCAGGTCGACTGTAGTACAAATCCGCAAAACCCGGGTATTTATTTCCAGCATCTTTCCGCCCTGGCACAACATCCAAATGTCCAAGTGAACTTGAATTTTACGCCCGCCCTCGTCGAGCAAATTCTCAATATAAGTGATGGTTATAAATTCAAAAAGAAAGACAAGATAAAAGCCATACCAGAGACTTCCCAAGAAGCGCGAGATGCCGAAGAAATTTTGAAGGGATACGAGCGGGTCATAAAAAATAAACAGGTCGAATTGATCCCCGCTCCCTATGCCTATCCCGCCCTTTCCGATGTTGCCAAGAGAGGATGGAACGATGATGGATTAATCCAAATTGAAAAAGGAAAGGAGATTCTCTCCGAAGCCTTTAACCTCCCTCCAGAAAATCTTAAATCGGTTTATCCTCCGGATTTGAGTTTGAGTGAGGATTCTCTATATTATCTGGTCCGTAGTGGCGCTGAATATTCCGTGCTTGATGAGCGCTTTTTAATGGACATTCCCACAGTGGAGGGAGATGTCCACAAGTCCTATCGCGTTCAAGATAGAGCGGGTAATCGATTGACCATCTTCTTTACTGATGGTACAGCCACCAAAACCTTGGTAGAGTTCAAAGATGAGGAGTGCGCAACCCAGAGACTCATTGGTGTACTTGCTCAAACCTACCTTAAACAACCCGAAATCCAGCAGCTCGTGGTCATCGCTCCAAAAGATAGATATTGGAGACCCACGCAGAGATTACTGGAAATGTTATATTCCAAGTTGGAACAAACACCCTGGATTAGGACAACAACCCTGAGCACAGCCGCACAGTTAGTTCCCCCCTCAACTCAGCCACTCATATTGGCCGGTGGAGATGGTGAGGAAAGTTACATCAAGCTCAACTATTATCGGAAGATCGAGAAGTCACGGGAGTTCTTAAATCTCTTCTCCAAGATGGTATTGGAGGATAATCCCCTCAAAGAAAAATTCCTTAATCTTCTCCTCATCGCTCAAAGCAGCGATTGGATGCAAATTCAAAGAAATCCGCAGCTTGTAAATTATGGATTGGATTTCGCAAAGACATTGCAAAGAAGGATTGAATCTGAGTTGGCAAAGATGAAGATACCTAAAAGACAGGTGGTCACCTTAACCTCACGAACAGGTAAGGTCCCCATACCCATCTATAATGATACTGACTATATTGTAAGAGTTCTCATCATCGTGAGAGGAGAAGATTTCTCCTTCCCCGCCGGTAATAAAAAGATGGTGAGCTTAAAACCAAAGGAAAATTTATTCACATTCCCAGTCATCGCAAAGACCACTGGTTCATCCGCCATCGAAGCAGCGATTCACGTCGGCGACAAAGAAATAGAAAAATCCACCATAATCGTAAAAAGCACCTATTTTACCAGAACGTTCATTTTCATCCTCATAACCCTTTTGCTTCTGGGAACACTCTTAACCCTGTTGGGACGGTTCATTAAACTTAAGAAAAAAATCGAAAGATAAATGAGAGATATCTTTGGCACCTTTGTCAAAATTGGGTTTATCTTCCTCATCGCCGTAGTCATCATCAACGATCTTGGCGCCATTGCCATGACCTATTGGCAAGCATCGGATTTTGCTCAAGTTGTGGCAGATGCCGCGGTTTCTTCCTACAAAACTTCCCATACATGGGATGCAGCCTTGGATGCGGCCAAAGAGGTCGCTTCCCACAGAGGGGTAAAGCTCACCGACTTCAAAGTGAACGAGGATAGGGTCACGGTGTCCATCGAAGTTCCACCAAAAAGAACATTGATCATTCATCGGATAAAATCCTTGACGCCCCATCTTTCAGCATCCGCCACCGCGAGCGCATCGGTTCGGTAAAGCCCACGGGTTTTAAAACTATAGCCACAAATCGTGGAAAGTTTATAATAGGTATGCAATGTTTGGATGAGCGTATTTCAATTCAAAATTCAAAATTATCCCATCTCCGAAGTCCAACGTCCAAGGTTTTATCATCTCGGAGACTCTCGTGGGATTATTTAGACGGAAACATCGGACCAAAATAAATTTTGGATTTTGTTCTGTAATTTTGATTTTTGATCTTTGCATTTTAAATTCAAGATAAAGAAACTGAGGGTGAAGAATTTGAATAAAGAAATTTACGACGCCATGATAATTGGAGGAGGTCCCGCCGGTCTGACTTCGGGTATCTACATGGCCAGATCGATGGTTAAAACACTGCTCATCGAGAAGGAAACACTGGGGGGACAGGCTTTAACCACGGACCTCATCGAAAACTATCCGGGATTTCCCAAAGGAATTTCCGGTCTTAAGCTCACGCAACTGATGGAGGAGCAGGCACAACACTTCGGATTGGACATAGCACTACCCTGTGAAGCAATTTCCATCGAGAAACAGAATAGATTAAAGAAGGTCATCACGAGCAGGGGTGATTATCTCACAAAAGTGATAATAATAGCCACGGGAGCTCATCCCGCAAGACTCAACATTCCAAGAGAAAAAGAACTCCAAGGTAAAGGGGTCTCTTATTGTGCCACTTGCGACGGACCTCTTTTTAAAGATAAGGTCGTTTTAGTGGTCGGTGGTGGAGATGCAGCCGTTGAAGAAGCACTGCTTTTATCAAAATTTGCTTCAAAAGTCATTGTGGTTCACCGTCGTGACGAGCTCAGGGCAACCCAGATCCTGCAAGATCGAGCCTTCAAGAATCCAAAGATAGAATTCCTCTGGAATTCAAATGTGACGGAAATTTTGGGAAGAACCAAGGTGGAAGGAGTGATTGTTCGCGATAAAATAAGCAGGGAGCTCAGAAAAATTCCAGTTGCTGGTATATTTGTTTACATCGGGACCATTCCCAATAGCAATTTTGTCAAAAATATTTTGCATCTCGACGAAAAAGGATACATAATAACCGATGAGAAACTCGAAACTTCAGTGGAGGGTATATTCGCCGCAGGCGATGTCAGGAAAAGTCCTCTTAAACAGGTGACGACAGCCGTAGGAGAAGGTGCTCTCGCTGCAATTTCGGCTCAAAAATATGTTGAGCAAAACTTCAGCGATCTTTACACCGAACTTAGGAAAGGAGATTAATATGGGCGGAAAAGTCATCCATTTAAACGACGATAATTTCAAAGAAGAGGTTCTAAAATCGAACATCCCTGTCCTCGTGGATTTCTGGGCTGCCTGGTGTGGTCCTTGTAGAATTATTGCGCCCATTCTTGATGAAATAGCTGGAGAGTATGTGGGGAAAATAAAGGTAACTAAATTAAATGTGGATGATAATCCAAACACAGCTGCACAATATGATATCCTGAGCATCCCCACCCTTATCCTATTTAAAAACGGAGAAGTGCAGAAAAAATTGGTGGGTCCTGTGCCTAAAAAGAAAATTATCGATGAACTTTCACCTTGGCTCGAATAACAAGGGATGAGGGATTAGGGATGAGTCAAAAAGATTTTTTCCTTATCTCTCCAGACTTATTCCTTATCTCTCTTAAATGGGGAGGACATTATGACCATAGTGGTTATCGATGGAATGGGTGGGAGCATTGGACATCAGATAGTCACCCGCTTGCGGGAAAATGTACCGGAGGCTGAGATAGTGGTTTTAGGGACGAATGCCATTGCCACGAGTAACATGATGAAGGCCGGCGCCAACCGAGGTGCTACGGGAGAAAATGCGGTAAAGCTCTCCGTAAACAACGCCGACATCATCATCGGATCGATTTCTGTAGTGATCCCAGATTCTATGATGGGAGAACTTACTCCGGGCATGGCCGAGGCTATCGCTGCCTCGCCCGCCCAGAAGATTCTACTACCCTTAAGCCACCCCCATATCGACTTGATTGGAGTCACTCACCTACCCCTACCACATTTAATGGACGAGGCCATAGCCTTGGTGAGGAAAAAACTTGGTCTACCACAGGAGGTCAAAGAAGATGTGTGAAGCAAAGGTTTATATGGAAAAAGAGGGGAATCTCGTGGAATTCATGGAAAATGTGATCACCATAAAGCCCGAAAGGGATAAATTGCTACTAGTGGATCTCTTTGGTGAACAAAAATTCGTGGAAGCCGATGTAAAAGAGATCAAATTCCTCGATCATAAAGTAATCCTCACCGAAAGGAAAAAACAACAAAAATAAGTTTAAGCAGGATTTTCCAAAAGTTTATAGAACATAATTATTAATAGTTTAGACCACGAAGGTCTAAATTCGGCTCGAAAGCCGAGCAACTTCGTGGTTTTTGTTTTTAGAGAGAATTTGTATTTGAGGCTATCGAGGAAATTTCAAGGAGGTGAATCCACTGTGTGCATTGGGGAGTTAACTTGCCGCAGTTTAAGCTCTCCATTCATCAGACCATTGAGCTCGGTAAACTCTACGAGAAGCACACCGAGCAATGGCGAAACATAGCCAAAAACGCGGATTTAAAGAGCTTAACTAGTGAACTTTCCACCGCGGGGAGTAAAATTTCCGAATCGATTTTTTCCCTTCAAAAAGTCTTAGAAGAGCTAAACCGCCTTTCCTCAGAAGGAGAATCCGTAACCATAACAAAGCTATAGGGAAGAGGGAAAGTTAAGTTAATGGATGGCACTAGCCTCCTAAAGAACCTCAAGGTTCGTTTTAAATGCTTAAAAATTGAAAGGAGGCAATATAGATGTTAAATTTTCCCGTAGTCGGTGGAACGTCGGGTCACTTCCTGGGAGCGGTCTTTGCTGCGATATTACTTGGTCCATGGATGTCCTGTTTAACAATGGCGATGGTCCTGTTCGTCCAATGTCTCATATTTCAAGATGGTGGTCTCACCGCTTTAGGAGCTAATATCTTCAACATGGGCATAATCGGAGGAATCCTGGGCTACTATATCTACTTTGGATTAAAGTACCTCATTAAGGGAGAAGTGGGTACATTTACAGCCACCTTTTTGGCAGCTTGGGCATCGGTGGTTCTGGCTTCGGCTGCCTGTGCCATAGAACTGGCCATCTCCGGCACCTCTCCCCTGTACGTGGCCCTTCCAGCTATGGTCTCCATACACGCTTTAATCGGTATAGGTGAGGGACTTATCACCACCGTAGCCATAGCCCTCGTACACAAAACGAGACCGGATCTTTTGGCCTTGGAGAAGGTGTGAGGTGATGAAAGTGAAAAGGGTTATACTTTTTGGCTTACTTGTCTCATTAATTCTGGCCATCTTTATCTCGCCGTTTGCCTCTTCCTGGCCAGATGGGCTGGAAAAAGTGGCTGAAAAATATGGTTTCTTGGAAAAGGGAGAGGGGCATGAAGTCTTTCATGCTCCCATTCCCGATTACGCCATGCCAGGCATAAAAGTGGAGTCGGTAGCCACCGCCCTCGCTGGATTGATGGGAACATTGATTGTTTTTGTGATCGCATATGGAGTGGGAATCGTCATAAAAAGAAAGGCTGAGCCCAAGTAACCCCTAAAAGTCGGCGCAACGGCCCGACCCGAACTTAGGGAGGGCGTTCGCCCTTAAGAGAGCAGCGAGTAGGCTCGCAGCAGCTAGCGCCTGTAAGGATGGCTCTTAGAGATCACTCTATTTATGTCTAGGGCATAAAACCATTAGAAGCCTAAAGTGCAAAGGAGGAGAGGAAGTGGAACATAGCTTTATTGATAGATATAGCTATCTACAGAGTTTCATTCATGAACTCCGATCCTCGCATTAAAATCATTTCCTTTTTCTCCTTCATCCTTTTTGTCGTCCTTACCCCACCAACTTCCTGGAGCTCCTTCGGGCTTTACTTTGCTTTAATCCTATTCATCGCCATCCTCTCAAAGGTCCCCCTTTCCTTCACCCTTAAACGCTCCTTGGTTATCGTTCCATTCGTTCTGATGATTGCCATCTTCATCCCTTTCTTTAAACCCGGTGAGGTGGCAGGGGGATATAGTTTCGGCTCCTTTCGCTTAACTCTCACCTATAGTGGACTCATAATTTTCTGGAACGTCCTCATCAAATCTTGGCTCTCGGTATTGAGCATGATCATGCTCTCATCCACAACCAAATTTCCCGATCTCCTTAAGGGATTGGAAAAACTCAAAATACCGAAGGTCATGATATTAATCCTGTCATTTATGTATCGCTATATTTTTGTCCTCGTCGATGAGGTCATGCGCATGAAACGAGCTCGGGATTCTCGAAATTTTGGAGGCCATAAGACTTGGCAGATCAAAACCATAGGCAACATGATCGGTACCCTATTTATGCGCACCTATGAACGTGCGGAGCGGGTGTACGTGGCCATGGTTTCCCGAGGTTTCAGCGGGGAAATAAAAACCTTGGATAATCTACACCTAACTGTGAGGGATTTTTGTTTCCTCTCCTTGATTATTTTGTATTTGATCTTTATTCGACTATGGGTGGTTTCATGAAAATAATAGAAATCGCCAATCTTAAGTTCACCTATCCAGATGGGACGGTGGCATTGAAGGGAATCAACATGGATATCGAAGAAGGGGAATCGGTGGCCATAGTCGGTCCCAATGGATCTGGAAAATCAACGCTCCTTCTTCAATTGAATGGTATCTTAAGGGGCGAAGGGACCATCAAGATTCGGGGTCTTTCCTTGGAAGAAAAAAATCTGAGGCGGATCCGGAGTCTGGTGGGGGTGGTCTTCCAAGATCCCGATGATCAGCTCTTTTCCCCAACGGTCTTCGATGATGTTGCCTTTGGCCCCACGAATATGGGCTTATCCCAGGATGAAGTGAGAAAGAAAGTAAAAGAGGCACTCGAAGAAGTGGAGCTCACTGGTTTTGGAGATCGCTCAGCTCATCATCTAAGCTTTGGGGAGAAAAAGAAGGTTTCCATCGCCACCATTCTGTCCATGAACCCCGAGATTTTGGCCCTCGATGAACCCACAAGCAATCTCGATCCCAGGGCAAGGAGACATGTCATCGATTTGCTCAAGGAATTAAAGCAAACCAAGATCATCGCCACCCATGATATGAATCTGGCCTGGGAACTTTGTGAGCGAGCCGTGTTACTTAACGATGGAAAGATTGTGGCCGATGGATCAAGGGAGAAAATATTGACCAACGAGTCCCTCCTAGTCAAACATGGCTTAGAACTACCCTCTCTTTCCACAGCCTCAAAACGCTAATTCGAGGCATCCATCAAATTTGAAAGAATTAATGGATTTGCTGCCATTTTTATCCCCATATTCCATGATTATATTGATGACTTTTTATATATTCTGATACGGCGAAGGGGCGGAATGTCATATAACGTTTCAGCGTATCTGAAGTTCTCCAAGAGGGGAATTTAAGTGCCAAAAGTACGAAGCCAGATACGCTCTGTTATATGAAGTTGCGAGTCCCTTCTCTAACTTCAGGGCTTTTAAGATCCTTTTCTACTCACTTCCGAGCTAAAATAACTCTCGCTGGGACTAAAATGGCAATGGCAAACAGTACAGTGCCAATGCTCCCCGTCACCAGGACAAACGTCTTTCCAGCAATTATGCTAGTGACTAAGACACCACCCCAGCCAAATATGCCAGCTACTAGAAGGGTAAGCCAAGCCCATCTTTCTCCTCTCCTATAACCGGTCAATACTATGCCGATAATCAGGGTTGCAATGCAAAGAGCTAAACATCCAATCTCTCTGTGATCTGCTCTATACAAATCCGCTAGCCTTGGGTTGGCACTAGCAAAGTCACTCCAGGCTTGGCCAGTATAGCTTTCAAATCCGGCGGTAGGCATAATAATGTCCATTAATATCCCACCCAACAGTATCCAGATTGCCATAATCAAAGCTGCAATCCAACCTATCGTGATGAGTTTGCTTTCCATTTTGTCCCTTCTTTCATAGATTTGTGAGGCAAGCAATTTCATATAACGTTTTCGGTGTAAAAGAAGTTGCCGAAGGCAATTTGGGGAAATCTTTGATTTCCCTTTTATCCGCTGTTATACGCACCCGTTAGGGTCGGAGCTTTGCGAAGCAAAACGGAGAGTTCGTTCATGGCGCCTTAACCTCCCAATTACATATATCGTTTGCGCAAATCATTCCTGATATTACGACAGCTTCAATTCCACCTCCTGGGAAAGTTGATGCACTTGCCAAATACAAGCCTTTAATCGGCGTTTTAAAGTAGGGTCTTTTAACTCCAATTGATTGATCAAAGGAATAAAGTGCTCCTTCAGGCATGAAAGTGTATCTTTCAAAGGTTTTAGGTGTTGCTGCTTCTTGAACAACTATGTGCTTGCTCAAATCAGGAATAGTTTGTTCGACTTTGTGGATCAACATTTTAGCAAGTTCCTTTTTCTTTTCCAAATATTCCCTCGTTCCCCTTTCTGGAAAATCGTGGTAGTTGGCACCTGTCAATATCGTAACGCTGGATTTATCTTTTGGTGCCAAACTTGGGTCAGCATTTGAATTAATCACAACCTCATAATCTTCACCCAGATTTTTAATGAGGGTTGGATAGTTGGATAGATTTGTATCTACACCTAAGAATACCATAAAGCAAGAAGGAGACATTTTTAACCCTTTTATATATTCAACGAATCCTTTATCCAAATTCTCCCCTCCGACAAGTTCTAAAAAGGTGCTTTTAGCGTTTGCATTGGATATGACAACGGGACTTCTAAAAACTTTATCTCCAACTTTTACTCCTTTTACCTCTCCTTTTTCCGTCAATATTTTATCTACCTTATGTTTGAGCAAGACTTCACCGTCATACCTCTCGATAAACTCCTTCAAACTATTCGCAAATTTCTGAGCTCCTCCTTTCGGAAAATAACCTCCATAGAGATAGTAGGATACACATGCGGTGAGTGCGCTGCTCGCTGAGGTTTTATCAGGGTCTGTTCCGATGTAACCTAATAGAGCACAGAGCAATGTTTTTAAATCATCATTTTTGAAATGCTCGTCAAGCTTTTGCTTAAACGATTTATTCATCCAATCATAGAAATGAGGGTGCTCCCTTGGATAGTCCAAAAGCTTTCGTTCTCCAAAAACTTTCACAATCAACTCGGCAGGCAAAGGTGTTCCGTAAATTTCGGCTTCTCCATAGCATTCCTCGTAAGCTTTTTCAGCTTCATCAAAGAAATCAGAAATACTTTCCTTCTCATCCGGAAACATTTCTGAGAGCAGTTTTATGAACTCCTCTAAATTGCGAGGTTTATCAATTTCATCACCTCTGAAGATATACCTTGATGTATTTCTCACAAACAAATCCTCTTTTTTCAGCTCCAGTTCTCGTAGAAGATATGTAAGAGGCCCTTTCTCCCATAACCCGCTTACATCTTCCACTCCGGTATTAAAGATAAACCCTTTTCTTTGGAAGGAGGAGCAATAACCTCCAACCTGATAATGTTGCTCTAGAATCAAAACCTTGTAGCCTCTCTTTGAAAGTAGGGTGCCACAGGTTAAACCTCCTATTCCAGAACCAACGATGATAGCATCGTATTCGTTTTCTTCTTTTGGCTTTTGAGGATTCACCTTAACGCTCCAGTCATATTTCTTGAATTCATTTGAAGTGAAATAAGCAGGTGCTTTCAAAGGGAAAATGATTGAGAAGACTATACCGAGGGCAATTAAAATGTTTGAAAGAGCTACTGTAAAGGGTTTAGTAAGAAGCAAAAATATGATTGCGTTTAATAGAAAGATGCTAACCCAAACTATTGTGATTAGAGTGTTGATGGCTAAAAACAATTTGTCCTTCCAATAGATTTCTGGGTAATCTCTTTTTGAAACCTGCAAAGTGTAAGGTTGCTTGACGATTAAAGAAAAAAGAGCCATAAGGAACAGGACAGAATAACCCAGAAAACCACTACTTCCCACAAATATGTTCAAGTTGAGAATAAATGTGCCTACCGTAGCTATGCTGAAATAGAGAACAGAAGTAAGATCCATCAGATTAAAGTCCCGTTTGCAGATTTGAGGGATTACGAGAAGTAAAGAGATTGCAAGAGGAACAACAATGCCCAGCACGTTGCCCATACCACATAATATCCAGTAAACAATCCACGGCGTAAAGGAAACAAGTATGTAAAGCATACCAGGTATTTTTCTCTTATTATTTTTCATATCCTCCATTTCTCACACCTCCTTTAAATTTCTTGGGCACCGTGAACGAATTGCGTATAACGTCCTCGGTGTAAAAGAAGTTCGGCGAAGCCGAATTTGGACGAAGCATAGTGAAGTCTTTTCACCGTGTTATACGCCTGAAGATTGCTCAGATTGGCTGAAAGGATATTTCAACATGCTCAGATGCCATATTTTCGAGGTCGGAGATGTAAGAATTATAAAAAAATTAAAATTTAAATTGTATTATTAACGAGTTAGGTTAACACTTGCCCTTTGACAAACGCAGGACATGTTGACGCTTTCGGTTAAAATTAGATTATT